>OMJI01000235.1 GCA_900299315.1 Verrucomicrobiota bacterium
AGGTTCATGCCGTGCGGGTAAATCGGGTTCACCAACATCAACCCACCGGCGCGGTAGACCATTTCCTCGACCACCATGAATGCATGCGAGGCGCCAAACGCGAAAATCGAACCTCCCCCGGCAACCGAATCGGTCAGCAACCGGGCACCTTGCTGGATCTTGTCGAGATTCAGTTTCTGTAACGCGGCCCCGGCTTCGGCGAGGTAGGCTTCAGCGGACATGGCCGGGCTCCTTGAGCGACAGATCCACCATCAACTCGGTGGCGATGGCTTCCAAGTCTTGGCGCAGCTTGGCGGCTGTGACGGTGGCCGGGACGCGCAGGGTTGCGATGGCTTTGAAGAGCAAGTCATCGGTCTGCGGCGCGCGTTCGGTGGTCGTTTCGAGTTCCTCGATGTTGATGCCGTGGCGGCGGATGACGGTGGTGATTTGATGGACGATGCCGGGACGGTCGTGGCCGACGAGTTCCAAGTGGAGCCCGTAATGGTCATCGTGAGCCGGTGCCGGCTCGGCAGGCGTGACAACGACGGACAAGCCGGCGGTCTGCATCGCGCGCAGCGCCTGCATCAACGCGTCGCACTGCTCAGCCGGCACCTCGGCGTGCAGGATGCCGGCAAAGTGCCCGGCCAGCCGCGCCATCCGGCTTTCGGTCCAGTTCCCGCCGTGTTTCGCGACCAATTCCGCCAAGCCGCTGACAATGCCGGGGCGGTCGGTGCCGCTGAGCGTGAGGATGAGCGAGGTCTTCATCGTGGTCGCAGGATACGGGAAGCGGCGGGGCGGTTCAATAGCCGCGCTGCTCGTATTGTTCGAGCATCTGCTTGTAGAACTCCGGTCCGCCCGCGCGGTTAATGCTCTGGAACGTCGTGGCCGGGCGGCCGAGCGCCGCCATCTTTTCGGCGACGCGCCCCCAAAGCATGTGGCCGAGCGTGACCATCGCGACGCCGGAAACCGGTAGCAGTTTGTGTTCGTAGCCGGGAATCTCCACTGCCGCGTCACCGTAGGGCGCGCCGTTGTCCAAGGCGACATCGACCACGTCGATCAGCTTCTTGCCGGACGGGTGGAGCGATTCGACTTTCGCAGTATAGGCGAACGACGTGAAGCCGATCGTCTTCACGCCCTTGGCCCGGCAGGCCAGCGCGAGTTCGACCGGCGCGCGGTTCTTGCCGGACACGGAGCCGAGCGCGAGCACGTCACCGGCTCGCAGGTTCGAGGTCTGCACGCCGAAGCGGATTGTCTCCAAGTCCCGGTCGGGATTCTTGCGGTCGAGCCCTTTGGCGGTGCGTTCGCCGATGTCAGCTTTGCAATGATACGCCTGCACGGCGGCGAGGCCACCGGCGCGGTTGATGAAGTCGTTCTGGTTGCTGTGCCCGATCTCGGCGCAGAACACGGCGCCTTGGTGCGTCAACGCGTGCACGACGAGGTCGGCGGCGCGGTCGATGGCCGGGAGTTGGGTGCGCTCGATGTGGTCGAGCACGTTTCGGACGGCGGCGAGGTAGTGGGTCGGGGTCATGATTTCAAGATGGTGGGAACCGTGGCAAACAACCGGTCTTTGCTCGCTGGCGGAAGCCCGGCAATGGCCACGCCGACCACCGGCGGCAGGGCCGGTCGGTGCGGTTTCAGGTGGGGCGCAAACGCCAGCACGAGCCGGCAGTACTCCTGCCAGTAAATGTCGGATTTCTTCGCGACGCTCCCGATGCCGATGAGCGGGTACGTGTCGGCGGCGATGCCCAGCCGGTCCACGGCATCGCGGGTGGTTTCCGCCAAGTCGGTGGCGGCGTTTTTCAGGATGGCCGTGGCAATGGGATCGCCGGCACGCGCCACGTCATCCACCAAACGCGCCAACGCGGCGAACACAGAACGATCATGCTGCTTGAGGCTGAATTCGATCAGTGTCTTTGGAGTCAGCCCGAGCGACGCGAGGACTTTTTCCGCGAGCAACGTCGCGTGACGCGGATGTTCCCGGACCCGCATGGTTACGCGCAAGGCTTGCAGCCCGATTTGATATCCGCCGCCCCGGTCGCCCAGTACCGGGCCGTAACCGTCTAAATTGACTTCGCGTCCGTCGCGCGTCACGCCTTGCACCCGGGCGCCCGTGCCGGCGATGGCCACCAGACCGGCGGTCTCGCCGGACAATCTCAACGCACTGGCGATTTCATCGATCCTGATTGTCGGGCCGGGCCACCGCGGTGCCTTGCCGACCATCACCAACGTGATGTCGGTCGGCGGCGTGGCGCCGGCCAGCAGGCGAATCGTTTCCTCGATCAGCCCCGGGGACCGTCCGCCCACACCGGGGCGCATGGCGTTGTGGAATTGCAGGGCCGTCCCGTCCCGTTGCACGAGCAGCGCTTCGCACTTGGAGCCACCGGAATCGACGGCGAGGACGTAGGGCGTTTCGTTCATGTCATCGCAAACACCCGACTGAGTGCCACAGTCGGGACGAGCAACGCCAGCACAATCAAAGCCCCGGTCAGGTCGCCGGTGAGCGCGACGAACACGGCGTCCACGACGATGATGCCGAGGAGCAGGCGCTTCACGATTCGCCGCAGTTCCGGTCGGGTCGCCTCGTGGCGCGCGATGAACGTCAGCGCGGTGACGTAGATCCCGAGAGTGGCCGGCATCCAGAGGAACGTCACCGGCACGCAGCGCAATCCGAGCAGGAAATTCAACGTGCGACAGCTACCGAGGACCACCGGCCCCAAGCCGGGAATCTGTTTGGCCCACGCGTCGTAAAAGAGAATCAGCCCGGCAAGGAACAGAGCGGTGACGAGCACGGCCTTACCGGCAATCGCCGCGAGCACAAGCCCGGTAATGAGCAGCCCGACTCCAACGGCGCGCGCCGCGCGGAGCGAAACCTCGCCGCGGGGCAGGGGACGCTCGGGGCGTTCCCGGCAATCGAGCCGGTAGTCGAAGCAATCGTTCAGCACGATGCCGGCGGTGTAGAGACAGGCCGACGCGCCGACGATGGGGAAGAGCAGCCAAGCCGGTGCGCCGCCGCCAATGACGAGCCAACCGGCCAGCGGGTCGGCGACGGCGGTGAAGATGTTGGCGACGCGCAGCAGGCGCGCCCAGGCAAGCCACGGCGGCATGGGTGGGGATAGTGGCCGGGGAGAATGCGCTTGCACAGGAGATTTTTTTCCCTATTTTGTCGCGGCGAAAATAGGAGCCATGCGATGGAAGATTTGACGTGCCCGAATTGTAATGTGGATGCCGACAAGGACGAGTTGAAGCGCAGCAACGGGATGTGTCCCACCTGCGGTTACGACATGAGCGTCGCCGACGACGAAGAAGACGAGTGGGATGAGGAAGATGATGAACTTGGCGACGAAGATGAGGAGTCGGACGAGGAAGAGGACGAAGAGGAAGACGAGGACGAGGAAGAGTAGAGGCGCGCGTGCTCGTTGAGATTTTCGAGGCAGGGCCGGTCGCCACCAACGGTTATCTGATTGCCGACCGGGAAGGCGGCACGGCGGCGGTCATCGACGCGCCGCAGGGCGTGGCGGCGGCGATGGCGGCGCGGGCGAAAGATTGGAAAACGCCCATCCAGTTCATCCTGAACACCCACGGTCACTGGGACCACATCTGGGACAACGCGGAGTTGGTGCGCCTGACCGGGGCGAAACTCGGGATCCATCGCGACAGCGTGCCGCTGCTCGCCATCCAGCAGGCCAGGTATTTTGGGCTTTCCGAGGAGATGGAGGTCAGCCGGCCGGATTTTCACCTGGCGGAAGGCGAGGCGCTGACGGTGGGGGATTTGAATTTTGAGATCTTCGACTGCCCCGGTCACTGTCCCGGCAGCGTGACGTTGTACGAGCGGCGGGAGAACGTGGCGTTTGTCGGTGATGTGTTGTTTGCCGGCAGCATCGGGCGGACGGATTTGCCGGGCGGCAATCACGCGACTCTGTTGCGTTCGATTCGCGAGAAACTTTTCACGCTCGATGACCGGGTCCGGGTGTTGCCGGGTCACGGGCCGGCGACGACGATCGGGATCGAGCGCCGGGAAAACCCATTTTTGGGCTGAAAAATCAATAGTTGCACTGTTTCGGCCCTTTTTGTATAGCAAGCGGCAACCTTTAACCCCTCAAGGAGGATCAAACAGGTTATGGCAAAGATGACGAAGTCGCAGATTATCAAGACGCTCGCCGACAAGACCGAGCTGCCGAAGAAGAAAGCCGCGGAGTTTGTCGAAGAGCTCGTCAAGCTCGCGTACAAGGAAGCGAAGAACTCGTTCACCATCCCCGGCTTGGGCAAGTTGGTGCTCGTGAATCGCGCCGCCCGCATGGGCCGCAACCCGGCCACCGGCGAAGCGATCCAGATTCCCGCCAAGCGCGTGCTGAAGTTCCGCATCGCGAAGCAGGCGAAGGAAGCCGTCCTCGGCAAGAAGTAGTATTCCCTTCGGGAGACGTTCCGAAACAGCCCCGCATCCCGCGGGGCTGTTTTGTTTTTGTGGCTGCGCAGTGGCACACGCGTCTCGCGTGTGCGGTTGGAATTCACAACCGGGACGGTTGTGCCACCGATTACCGTACCGACTTCTTCGTGAACGCCGTGAGATTATTGATGCCGGCCGCGCGGGCGGCGTCCACAATCGCGACGACACTGCCGTAGCTCGCCGCTTTGTCGGCGGAGAATTGCAACACCACGTCGGGATTACCGGCCTTGGCTTTCTGGAGCGCGGCTTCGAGCGCCTTCAAATCAGTGGGCTTGCCATCGAGGTAGATCTTGTTGTCCGCCGCGAGACTAATGACCACGCGCTCGATCTTCTCCTTGCCGAGCTCCTCCGCGGTCTTCGCTTCCGGCAGGGTGACCTTCACCGCATTCGGCTGATCCGCGCGGAACGTCGTCGTCGCGATCAGGAACAGCACCAGCACGAACAGGATGTCCACCAGGTTGATGATCCGGATCTTGGGCACGTACTGCGTGCGGGCGGAGACGTTGAAGATGCGCATGGCGGCTCAGTGATACAGGTGCTTCAACAACTCGTCGATGTGCCGCTCGACTTCCAGCGCGAGGATATCAATCCGCCGCCGCAGGTACATGTAGGCGACCAGGGCCGGGATGGAAATTGCCAAGCCGGTAAACGTCGCAATCAACGCCTCCGAAATCCCCTTCGAGATCAACTGCGGCTCGCTGATGCCGTGTTTCGCCACGTCCCCGAACACATGCACCATGCCGGACACCGCGCCGAGCAACCCGAGCAACGGCCCCAGCTCCACCACGATCGCCAGCGTCGTCAAACCGCGCTCCAGCTTCGCCAACTGCTGCCGGGCCATCGCCTGCACCGCGTCCACATTCTCCGACTTCGACAACCACGCGTGTGACAACGCCGTCCGCGCCAGCGTGCCGAGCACTGTCTGGTCATGCTCCGCCAGCGTGCGGACCTTCTCCGTCAAATCGGCCGGGCGCGGCTGCTTCTGGATCTCCGCCACCAACGTGCCGGCAATCACCCGTTTCCGCTGCAACGCCCACGTCCGCTCGATGATGATCGCCACCGCCGCAATCGAACACACCAGCAACGGCCACATCACCACGCCACCTTTTAGAAACCAATCGGGCATTCTGCCTCCTCCATGCGCTCCTATGTAGGCCGACTCTGCGAGTCGGCGCGATTCCGCCGCTTCACAGAAGCGGCCTACAGTTAATAATAAAACGTGAAATTCACCTCGCGCGGATCTTTCCCCACCAGCACGCGCAACTGCTCCGACAACGGCTCAAACGGCGCCGAATCCGTCACCGCCTTCTCACAGATCAACGCCAACATCTCCCCGGCCGTGTTCTCCGTGCGGCTCAAGTTATCGACCTTGCCATCGTCGTACAACTCGAAACGCAGCGTCACCGTCCCGGCCCGCTCGTAAAAACCATACCGCTCGATCAACGCCAGCCACCGGCTCTGCACCGCCTGGATCAACTTCTTGTCATACGCCCCGAACGGGCTCGCCGCCACGTTGAACGCCGCCACCCCCTGCCGGCTCACCCCCGCCGCCACCATCCGCGACTTGCTCGACACAATCTCCCGGCCCGAGGGCGACCGCACCGCCGGCGTGGCGACCGACGGCGGTGGCGGATTCTGCGGGCCCAACCGCGCCATCTGTTTGATGTTCTCCTGCTTCTGCTCCTCCTCCGCCCGCTGCTCCTCCACCATCTGCAACCCCCGGCTCGCCACATTCTCTGGAGGGCGCGGCTCCCGCTGCGCCGCCGCGGTCGATCCTGCTTTCGTCACCGCCTCTTTCCCGCCATCCCCGGCCTGCAGCGGCGGAATGAACGGCGTCCCCGGTCGCGGGATCGGCACCGATTCCGTGCTCAACAGCCGGTCTTCCCGGCCCGCGAGATAAGGCGTCTCGCCCAGCTTGCCGGTCGGGTTCTCCTCGTTGGCCGCGACCGTCGCCCGGTCGGAATAGAACGGCGAGTTCGGCGGCTGCTCGCCGGTGACCTGCCGGTCATCCGTCTCGATGAACCGATGCGGCTCCTGCTTCTTCGCCGGGACCGCCGGCGGCGCCGCATCCACAAACTTGATCACCGGCACCGCGGGCGTGGCCCGCTTCAGCGCGACCGGCTGGGCGCGCGCCAGCTTCTTCGGCACCGGCTTGAACAGGGTAAACCGCGCCAGTGCCTCCCGGTTCTGATAAATCCCAAACGTCAGCGCGTGCAACAGCAGCGACACCAGGATCGCCACCTCAATCGACAAATTATCGCGCCGCCAAGTCACGCGCGCAGGATAACAAAAAGCCCGGCGGGTTCAACCAGCGGGGTTCCCGGCTGACTCACCACCAAGACACCAAGGCACCAAGACCGACCGGCGTGTTCCTGCTCCCCTCCTTGGAGGGGCCGGGGGTGGGTTGTGGCCAGCCAAAGCGTCGCTTCTCGTGGGAAGGGTTTTCAACCCCGACCGGTCGCGGTTGCGCACTTGGGGAAGACGCGCGATGAATCGCGCGACTACGAACCTTGGATCAACCCGAGTTTCTCGAGCGATGCGCGCAGGCGCTCGACGGGCAGGCCCATGACGTTGCTGTAGCTGCCTTCGATGCGGTCGATGATCCGGTCGCCGTGGTCTTGGATGCCGTAGGCCCCGGCTTTGTCGAGCGGGTGGATCGTTTCGAGATACTCCGTGATCTGGGCGGCGGTGAGGTGGTGCATCCAGACGCCGGTGGTGTCGTGGAAGACCAACTCCAATTCAAACGGCCGGTGGATGACGCAGACGCCGGTGATGACTTCGTGCCGGTGACCCGCCAGTTCCTTCAACATCCGGCGGGCGTCGGGCAGATCGCTCGGTTTGCCGTAAATCTTGCCGGCCAGCACGACGATGGTGTCGGCCCCGATGACCAGCGCCGCCGGATGCCGACCAGCGACGGCGGCGGCTTTGCGCTTGGCGTTCTCCATCGCGAGGACCGGTGGCGTCAGCCCACCGGTCAGCTCCTCGACGCTGGCCGGGGCGATCACACGGAAGTGAAGCCCCATTTCGCGGAGCAGTTGTTCGCGCCGCGGCGACGCGCTGGCCAAGAGAATTTCCATGAATGACGAATGACGAAGGACGAATGGCGAATCAAGCCCGAATGTCGAATGAGGCGTATCTGGACGCTGCCGCCAACCGCCGAGACAGAGAATTTGTAGGGCGCGATGCCTGTTGTTTATTGATACCTGTATAATATAGTGAACAGTCTTGGGTTTACGGTGTCCAAAGGAGTATGGGAAACTCCAAAGGATTGAAGCGCGATTTTAACCAACTC
>OMJI01000236.1 GCA_900299315.1 Verrucomicrobiota bacterium
GGCGGGCACGGTGTCATCCACGGCCGCCCGCATGACCGGCGCCATGCCCAACACCGGACACCCATGCTCCTTCGCGGCGGCGGCGATGAGGTCGTTGTTGTCGTCGAGGTGCGACCAGGCTTTCTCTGGGGCTTCGGGTCGCGGCAGCAGGTGGTACTGCAATAACAGCACGCGCGGGCAGACGGCTCGCAACTGCGTCAGGATCCGGTTCAGGTTGGCGGCGGTGGTCGCGCGCGGCATTTTCTGGCCGGCATCATTGCCGCCGATGAGCAGCACCACGATGTCCGGCTTCGTATCGAGGACGTCCGCCGGCAACCGCGCCAGCAGATCGGCGGTGGTGTTGCCGCCGATCCCGCGATTGAGGACAACGGCTTTCCCCGCACCCCAGCGTGCCTCGATCATGCACTCGATGATATGCGAGAACTTCAGGTACTTGCTCAGGTCGGACCAACCGGTGATGCTGTCACCGGCGAATACGACGCGGATGGGCTTCATGAAGCTTCTCCATTGGGCGGTAGTCGTCATGAGGACCAGGTGCTTACGGCCAGAACGTCTGAATTTCGAGCGGGGTCAGGACGTGCTCCGTCGTGACGGTGATGCGGTCAAGCCACAGGCTGGTCGCGCCGGACCAGTCGACCGGGAACTGGAACGTGCCGGTCGCCGGCTTGATGGCTTCGAACTCGAAGTCTTGATACTTGTTTGCCGCTTTGAAATCCGTGCCGCGCACGAAGAGCGTGTTCGCCATGTCCCCCAAGCTGCCGTCCGCTACCAATCTCACTGCGAAGACCGGCTCCGCGCTGGTGTTGTCCTCGACTTTCGCCCGGACCGTCACCCGATACTGACCCGCAGCTTGATCCTTGGTGTAAGGACCGTAGACGATGCAACCCTTCTTATGGACGCCCTTCGTGGCTTTCGCGGCCTTGCCATTACCGGCATCGGGATCATCCACGGCTTCGGCTGACTGCAGCGCCATCTTAGTGGCGACCTCGTATACCCACGCCTGGCCCTCGGCCTTGGGCGGGTTGTAGACGGCCAGTGTGAGATTATCGAGGCGACAGATGCTGGCGTGGTCTTTGGTGCTGTTGATGTTCACGCTAATCTGCGCTTGGGCGGCATCCGCCGGTGCGGTGGTCAGACGGTAAAAAAGCTGCCAGTTGGTGACATCGCCATAGGGGAGTCCAACCGTATAAGGGTACGGGATCAATGGGAAGGTTGTGGGTAACCCCGCGCCGGCTTTTGAGATGAACTGCACCGACAGTGAGGCGTCCACCCCTTCGTACGACCCGGGCCCGAATCCTTCGGTCCGCACCCAACCGCTGAGCAGATAGAGGGCGTTCGGCGTGACCTCAAAGCGCGCGCTTTCCGCTCTGACGGTCCCCGCTTTCTCCAAGCTGACTTTCAACGCGCTCTTGCCGGCGAACTTCGTCCCGGTATCCAGCGCGATCGCGCCGTCCCCGGCAACCGTCCAGGACGCGACCGGCGAATTCGTGCCGGCCTGCTCGAAGTTGCCGTTGGGCGCGAGGTTGGTCGCCGCGGACGCGACGCCCGCCAGACTTAAAGCCAAAACGACTGTGAGAAGTTGAATCTTCATGGTTAGTTCCTCCGTTATGGTTTGGTTATCAGTTCGCGGTAATCCCCTCAGCACACCTTTGTCAGGTCGTGCTCGACGCTGACACACCGGGCGGGATCGGCGCGATGGGCCCGGCGAATACGACGCGGATGGGTTTCAAGAAGCTCCCATCAGCCTGCCGTCCCGCTTGGCGTACAACAGGTCTTCGGTCTGCATGTCCCAGAGTGCCTCAACGGCGTGCTGTTGCCACGCGCACCGGATGCGCCGCTTGCTCTCGTAAACTGAGTCCTCGATTACCGCGTCCGCGAATGAGCGACGGAATGCGGCAAAATCGCCGGTCCCCAGCGCGACCACCACGCCGCCCCGCAACTGACGCAACGCTGCCGGGTGAAAGTCCTTCGCCGGGCCATCGTAGTGAATCCCGCACACCGTCTGAAACCGACCAACCCGCTTCACCTCGACCCGCTCCGCGGCGAGAAAACGCAATGCGACATTCGTCACACCGTCACGAATGAACGTCCATGCGCCCTCTGTCACGATCTCCTCCACGTCGCCATCGAATCCCGGTAGCAGCACACAGGTCCTCAACTTCGTGATGCCGCTTGTTTGCACATCGCTCCCCGCATACCACGCGACCGCGAGCGGACCGCTCTGGAGCGCGCCGCCCCGGCCCTGCTCCGGCAACAACTCGGCGCATTGGTCCGGGCCGAACAACTTCTCGAGGGCATCATTGAAGACGAACCGGGTGAACAACGAGCGCACGCGGTCGCCTTGCCGTCGCCAGAGCGCGTACAGGAAATCGCACTGCGTCCAAAGCACCCGTGAGGAAGTGCCGAGGCCGAAGTCCGGTTCGAGGTGGGCGGTCAAACGCGCTTCGCCGCCGGGATGGAGGAGCGTACCGGGTGCGTAGCCGGTATTGCCGTTGGCCCAGCCGCCCATCGCGCGCGCCTGAGCCGGACTGTCGATCTTCTCGTACTCGCGCCACGCCGGGAGGATTGTTCTGGCCGCAACCTGCGCCGGGTACTGCTTCGTCTGGAACAACGCCGCGGTGGCCGGTTCGACCCGGTACGGCACGCAAGAAATCCAAGCGCCTTCAGCCTGCGTGTTCGGCGCGTCGTGGTTCTTGACGTAGCAGCGCGGCGGCTCGTCGTACAACCCCAGGTCCATCGGCGAAGGCGAGGCCGCGTCGCCCAGCGTCAGCCAAACGAGTTGCCGCACGAGCGATGAACCGGCCACACTATCGACGGTGTAGCTGCGACCGGAGGGACCGGCCACGTATCGCAGGCCGGGATGCCAGACCATCGCCAACTCGCGCCAGAACGCATCCTGCAATTCAGCCGCCAAGGCGCGGGCCGTCTTGTCCGCGACCAGAGTCTCGATCACGGCCGCGCCGTTGAGACTCACCGGGTGGTAGTTGCCGGAGAAGAACTCCAACGAGACCAGTCCTTGCCGGTGACGATGGACGGCCAGTTCAAGCCAGCCGATGGCTCGATCCCGGTAAGCGGACTCACCGAACCGTTCCGCCCCTTCGAGCAACGCGAAGCAGTTCAGCATCGCGCAGTTCTGGGTGTAGCGGAAGATGTGCTCCGCCACGTGCGGCAGGTTGGCCCGGGCGGTCTCGGTGAGAAGATTCTTTACCGGCTCCGTGAGCCGCGGCTCGTGCAGCCGCAGCAGCAACGTCGCGAAGAACGCCATGAAGTCGTTGCGGTCGTTCTGTTGTCCGGCCAAGATCCGGTTGCCGACCGCGATGTCCTGTTCGTCACCGGTCAGGAACGCCAGCGCGTGCCAGCAGCGTTCGCGCACGCTCGGCGGCGGGGTTTTCCCCAGCCATTCGCCGTTCACGCCAAACCGCGGCGCGTTGGCGCGCCGGTGGGCTTGGTGGAGCAGAGTTATCCGTGTCTGTTGCGTGTTCATGAAATCGGGCGCAGACGGAATGCTGCCCGGCCGCGGAACCGGTGTTGGCCGGCCGGTAACTTTCGGGTTGTCCCATACACCGGCTCAGCCCGCCAGCCCTGGGGCACCGTCACGCGGCCGGTATCGGGCGCGAACAGCACGCGCTCGTTGGTGTCCGGATTCTGCCATTCGATGCTGCCGTCCTCGTGGATCGTGCGCACCTGCATGACCGGGGCGAGCTGGTTGTAGAGCCGTTGCAGTTCGCCAATGCCCTCCGACAATTGCGGCCGGCCGCGGAACGGGATGTTGTCCATGTCGGGCACCCACCACCCGAGCGGCGCTTTGTTCGCCAGCATGTCGAAGAACAGTGCCTCGGTGATCGGGCCGCGCGGGCGGCCGCGGAACTTGCTGAGCTTGGGCCATTCGCAGCCGACGAAATCACTGACCCCGGCACGGAAGCCGGTGTGATAGGACAACGCCGGGCTGGTGGCGTACCAGTTCGGCGCGAAGCCGAGGCTGGTCACGCCGAGCGGGCCGATGCCCTCGGTGTACACGGCGAGGCCGAGCTTCTCGATGCGGCGATGCAACTCGCAGAGATCCTTCAAGGCCGGACGCAACACCGGGTCGGCGTAGTCAATCGGCTGCGAACCCATGTTCGGGTAGGAGTCCCAGAAGATCATGTCCAAGCCGAGCTGTTTGAGGGCTCGGAACTGCGGCAACAACCATTCAGGGAATCCGCGCCGCAGCGACGGCACTTGGCACGCGCCGCCATAGGCGATCGAGTGCAGCACCTTGCTGTCGTTATACGTCTTCCATTCTGGATGCTTGTCCCAAATCGGGGCGCGATGGGACAGATGCACGCCCACCCACAGGGCCACCTTGATCCCGTGGGCATGCGCCCGCTCGCAGAACGTCCGGAATCGTTCCGGCCCGCCGTACCGCGCGATGACGGAATAGTCATGGGGCGCGCACATGTTGCTGACGAATGGCCGAACGTGGCCTTGATGATTGCCAAGACCGCCGAGGTAGAAGTACTTGCACCCCATCTGCGCCAGCCAGGCGAACTGCTTCTCCCACTTCGGCAGCACATCCTTCGGCGGAAACCCGGCACACAATGGCGCATAACCGCAGCTGTCCACGCACAGACCCGGCAGTGGTTGGTGCGTCGGGATCCCGGTCTGCTTTCGCCACAAATTGGCGACGTGATCGTAGGCGTCCGTCCACCGGTTCAACGCCTCGGCTCGCGTCACGCCCGGTCGGCGCGCGGCCAGCACGATTCGCGGCGGCGAGGTGTGGCGCGTCGTCAGCGGGAAGAAATGCTGGTCGAGATGACCGATGCCCTCGTCCCCGGCCCGCCATTCGATAAGGGTCCGGTAGTAATCGGTCTTTTCGTAGAAGCTCGTGAGCACGCCGTGCTTGCTGAATTGAAAATCAATCAACGACCCGCACGTGCCGCGCACCTGCGCCTGCATCGCCTGGCAGAACTCATCGGCCGGATCGCGCGGCACCCGGGACAGCGCGTCGCGCTCGACTTTCGGCAGCAACACGGCGGTGACGTTCGACCCGTACGCCCCCGCGCGGAACGTGTCGGCCGTCGTGTAGAACGGCAGCCGCCGCGTGATCGTCGCCTCGAACTTGCCGGCCTCGGGGTCGGCGTGCGGCGCGAACAACGTCACCCCGTCCGGGTTGCCGCCGACTTCCCACGTCCCGGCATCGGTGATCGAGTGGAATCCACGCGTGAGGTTGAACTCGTAGCGGTAGGCGAACCCGGCATACTCGTGGCGGCGCACCGCCGCATGGCCCAGCGACCGCGTCACCGGGGTGATGTGCCAGCGGAACCGGCCCAGCTTGCTCTCCCGGCGTTGCGGGTTGGCGAGGTAGTTGAACTCGTACATGTCGATGCGGTGCAGCACGGGCGGTTTCGTCGCCAGCACGTCGCATTCGAGGATCGCGCCCGCGCCCTGCCGGCTCGCGCGCCGGAACCGGAAGCCACTGACCCGCCAGCCATCCCGGGTTTCAAGATAAGGCAACCGCACGCTGCCGGGGGCGATCAATCGCACCCCGTCCACGGTCGCTTGGCGCAAGCCGAGCAGCCGGCCATCGGCCAACGCAAATTGCAGTTGCACGCTGTTCGCGAGCTGGATTCCAACACCGGACCGGGTCTGAGTGATTTGTGTTTTGTTCATGAATTAAGCCTTTCGGAGGAGATAGACGTGGCCGAGGAACGGAATGCCGAGCCGTTCGGTGAACCGTTCATACTTCGTCCACACGGCGTTGCTCTCTATCGTGATCCGCGCCGCGCCACGTGCCGTCGCCTCGCGCGGCACATCGGCCACCACGAGCGCCGTCGGCCGGTACCGGGCGGCCAAACCCTGCGCCAGGGATTGGCGCGTGAACAACTGCATCGTCGGCGTGAGGTCTTTGCGGGCCGTCGGGTCGGTGCCGGCGAGCAAGCCCTGGCAGACCGTGCCGCGGCCTTCGGGATCGTAGAGATTCAACGCCACCCGGTATTCCGCCTGCGGATCGAGCCCGAGCAAGCCGACCGAAATCCAGGCAAACATGTTCCAGCCGGTATGACCCGGGCCAAACGATTGGCCGTAGTCGAAGTAGCGAAACTCGATCTGTTCCTGCCCCGGCGTGAACCGCTCGAACCGGTCGTACGGCGGGCACTGGCAGTTGAGAATCGTGCCGAACGGCAGGTCGGCCGCGCAATGCTTCGCCGCCACCAGAACCCCGGGGGCGCGCTCGCGCACCAGGGCGTTCATCCGCGCGATGTCCGCATCCGCGCCATTGCGCGCGGCGACCTTGATCCAGTCCGGCCAGTCCCGCGACTGCGTCTGGTAGGTCAGGCGCGGCAGTTGGGCCGGGTCGCCGAGTTGGTACTGCTCCGCCAACGCGCGATGCCGGCGCCCGATGGCGAACTCGGCCTCGTCGAGATCCTCGTCGCTGATCTCGAGGTCCGCGGCTTCGACGTCCCAGAGATGCAGCACGCTGGTCGTCGTCGTGCCATCCAGAACGATGTCCAGCCCGTTGAACGGCACCTCGCCGGTCGAGAAGTCCGGGCCGCTGATGTACTCGTAGGCGACTTTGCCGACCCGGAATCGCGGTTGGGCTTTGACCCGGAACCGCAGCCGGTACGGCACATCAATCGCCAGCCGGCAGAACGGCCGCCCATCCAGCAGCACGCTCTCGGCGCCAATCAACCCGCGCCAGTTGCGCGAGTGCCGGTTCTCCCGCGCGACGCTGTGGCGCAAGACCAGCCGGAACTCCCGGCCGGCCGTCGTTAGCGACGCCTCCACTAGGATGGCCCCGCCGGTCCCGCCGGGATGCGGCGCGACCACGACCGCGTCAGCCGGCACGTCGCCCTCGACGAACGCAAACGGTCCCGCCAAGTTCTCGAGCGCACCCCAGACGGCGAACTTCACCGGCTTCTTCTCGGCCGTCGCCGCGCGGAACGTCACGGTCACCTGATCGCCCGCCACCTGACTCGCCACCGCCGACACCGTCACAGCCTGCGCGTGGCAGGGCGGCTCTTCGGCGCGCGGGGTGAACGGTTTGCAGCCCGCCCAGTTCTCGGCGTAGTCGTAATGCCGCTCGGCGCCGGCGCGTCCCTTGCGGAAACTCCACTGGCCCCGCAACGACTCGTGCATGACTGTCTCGACGCCGGTGCCGGGCTTGTTGCAGACCATGTTGCCCATCTGCTCGCCGCGCCAGTAGATCGTCTGCGGGAGAAACCCGCCCGCCGCCTTCATGATCGCCGCCCAAGCCGGCAGGTTGATGAACTTCACCCGGCCCTTGTCGCGTTGGACGCACAGCCAATCGAGCAGCCGCAGGTTGGCGTCGAAGCATTTCGGAGTCGGGAACACTTCCATGTCGAACGTGTGCAACAGCGGGCGCTCCTGCAGCTCCGCCATCCGGATCCAGTCTTCGAACATCGCGTAGCATTCGTGGACGTGCTCGCCGGTCGCCAGCACGCGGTCCGGTCCCTGGATCATGTTCGCGGCGGTGGTGACGACCTCCGGCCAGTGCTCGATGCAGTTGAGCGGGTTGCGCGGGCACATGCTCGAGGCGAGCAACTCATCCCCCGGCCGGGGGACCATCAACTTGCGGAACTCCTCGTCACTGGCGAAGTACGGCGTTATTGGACAGCCAGTATGGGAAATGCCCCACGCACCGTCCTGCGAGACCTGCGGTGCGCACATACCCATCAGGTATTTGACACCGAGGTTTTTCAGGGCGCGCATGAACTCCGTGCCGGGCGTGTAGGTGGCGACCACGTCGAACCGCTGGAACCCCGCCGCCAGCCAGCGCTCGCGGACGAGCCGCAGCAACCGCTCGCACGTCGGCACGTCGTAGTCGTAGAAATTGGGGCTGACGAGCGTGGGATCGACGTGTTGCGCCCAGATGAACGGCGCCACGAGATTGCCCGCTTGCTCCCACGCGATGGCGGCGGCCCGGTCCTCGTCAATCAGGCTGCCAAAGTGGATGTAGTCGATCTGGTAATCCATCGGTAGCCGTCGGATGGCCAGTTCGTTGAGCCAGCGGCGCATGCCGCCCGGGCCGACTCCGTATTCGGTGCCCTGCACTTGGCTGTAGATTTGAATGTGAAGCATGACAGTTCCTTTAGTTGGCTGTTGAATTACAGAGACTCACGTGTCGCTTCCACCTTGGGGGACAAGCTCGCACATCCCGGCCAGCGGCACCTCGATGATCCCGCTTTCCGCAAAATTTCCACTCGCGACTGGCTGGCCATTAAGATCTCGAGTTTGATACTGACATTCCTGCCAGCCCGGCAACTCGAGGGTCAGCGCCTGCTCGGCGGTGCCGTTGAACAGGGTCAGTGGGCGCGGCGAAATTCCTGTTAATCGAACCGGCGCCGGCGGTTGTTTCGCGAACAGACCGGCGATGACCCGGCGTGGACTGATCAGGGCCAGGCAGTTGAGCCGGGGATCATCCGACAACAACCGCAGCCGGCTTTGATGAATATCGTCACGGTGCGCCTGATACCAGTCGTTCCACCAGCGCACAAGCCGGCGGTGCTCCGCGGGAACCCGGTCCCAGTCCATCGAGTACGTCGGCACGCTGAACAGGCAGATGCTCGCCAGCCACCGGGCAACGTCCACGAGCGATTCCTCGGCGACCCAAGTGGCCGGGTCGGCATGGATGGGAATGCCGGGGCACATCAGGCGCAGCAACGCGACCAAGTGGCGGATGTGCTCGGGATCGAACGGCGAGTCTTGGGTGCGGAACGCCGTGGCATAGGGTCTGGTCGCCAGGTTGGAATAGTTCTGGCGAA
>OMJI01000237.1 GCA_900299315.1 Verrucomicrobiota bacterium
AGTGCCGGGCCTGTTACCTGGTGGCGCTCCTGCCGCACCATCCGATGGCGAAGCCGTGGAGCGCGCAGCTCGGCCAGGTCGTGACGCTCTACACCGAGGACCAGATCAACGAGGCGGGCGCCACACTCGAATGCCCGCACTACGGCACGATGGCGATCCTGATGCCGGCCCAGGCGCTGGCGGCATTGCAGAACAGTGTCGGCCTGGACATCAGCCGCGCCGAGAAGCGCCTGCGCGCGGCGGCCCTGTTCCGCCTCTCGATCCTGCTGCCGTGGGACGTGCGCGGCGGGATGCGCTCCGCCGGTGGGGAAGGGGACGGTTACTACATGGGCGATGAAACGTTCGCCGGTCTGGCCGGGCTCTTCCAGATCGTGGACCCCAAGCTCGCGCGCCAGCTCGCGTGGGGCCTCAAGGAAAGCGGCAACATGCTCGGCGGCCATGCCGACGGCAGTTATAAGATGGTGGATCCCGGTCTCGAACCCTTGGTGCCGGAGCTCGGCTCCATCCATTTCCCCGGGTTCGGTTTCGTGATGCGCAACGGTTTCCCGCGCCAGGACGAGGCCTACCTCCAGGTCTATGCCGGCGGGTTCTCCTGGGGCCACGGACATAATGATCGCGGCACCTGGGTGTTCTACGCCAAGGGCGCGCCGTTGATGGCCGACTTCGCCGCCATGTACACGCCCTCGATGCGCGAACAGTGGCTGCATCCGGGCGGCCTCACCTTCAACCACGACGAGACCGTGCGCCCGGCGGGCGAGGATCCCCGGGATGACTGGTGGCGGAAGGCGGCCGATGCCTCATTCCGCAACCTGAAGACGGCACCCTTCACCGTCGTCGAGATGAAGGAAAACCCCACCGCGACCGACGCGCTCGGCACCTTCGGCAAGGTCACCGCCTTCCGTGCCGCGCCACAGGCCGACTATGCCCGCATGGAGCGCCAGGTCGGCTATCTGCACCGCGTCCCCTACGCCTTGCAGCCGACCCATGGCGTCGATGCCTTCATCGACAGTCCCCACCAGGAGGTGGTGCTCAAGCAGCCGTTCCTCTGGACGCGGCAGTATGCGTTCGTGAAGGATGCCGACCCGCTGGGGCACAACTATCTGGTCATGCGCGACGACCTCGCCGGCAACACGGAGCTCGACCCGAGCCTCAACCTCTGGGCGCTGGCCGACAAGGTCACGGTCAATGGGCAGACGGCGATCTACACGGGTCAACACGGCGTCGACCTGCACTGTTACATCGCCGCGCCGGCCACGTTCGCGCCGCAGACGCGGACCGTGGGGCATGCCGCCGGGTTTGGGTTTGCCGCGCCTTACCAGCGGCAGTTCGGCAAACCGTTCCGCGAAGACCAGATTCAACTCCGCATCCCGCAGTCAAAACGCGACGGCGGGTATTTCGTGGCGATGGTGCCGGTCAAGCAGGGTGAGCCCGCGCCGCAGTTCGCCACGGTGAACGACGGGAAGGCGATCCAGGTCAAGTTCGCCGATGGCCGGACCGACGTGATCACGCTGGCGGAGGGGGCGGCCACGCTCGTTACCGAGCAAGGCGGTCGCCGCACGGTCACCGATCTGGCAGGCGGGCACTGAGAGAGGCACGATGGAAATCACCGCGATCTATTTCCCGAGTTATCACCGCGACCCGCTCTACGACCGTTGGTACGGCGAGGGCTGGAGCGAATGGCGGCTGATGGAACAGGCCCGCCCGCTGTTCCCCGGCCACGAACAACCCAAGCTCTGCACCTGGGGCTCGTTTGACGAGGCCGATCCGACATGGATGGAGAAACAGATCGACCTCGCCGCCGACCACGGGATCACCTGTTTCCTGTTCGACTGGTACTGGTACAGCGGGCAGAAGTTCATGCACCGCGCGCTCGAGGACGGTTTCCTCCGGGCGCGCAACCGGCAGCGGCTCAAGTTTTTTGTGATGTGGGCCAACCACACCTGGGGCGTGTTCCCGGCCTGTCGCGAGATTTTCCGCGGGCCGACCGGCACGGAAAACAAAAACCTCGGCCAGGCGCTGGCGTACGACAGGCCGTTGTTGGAGATCAAACACACCCTCGCCGACCTCGAGCGGGTCGCGGAGTATTGCTGCGCCCGCTATCTGCGCGAACCAAACTACCTGCACATCGACGGCCGGCCCGTCTTCAGTTTCTGGCGCTGGGAAGAACTCGAACTCCAACTCGGCTCGGTCACGGCGGTGGCCGAGGGGTTCGACCGGATGCGCGCGGTGGCGCGCCGGCACGGGTTCCCCGGCCTGCACATCATGGTCAACATCGCCAACTACGAGAACCCGCACACCCGGCATTGTTGGTGGCCGGCCCTGGCGGACCGCGTGAAACAGGCCGGTGGGGATTCGGTGTTCGGCTACAATGTCGCCCGCACCCCCGGCTTCCCTGCGTTGACCAATGACCGGCCGCTGGTGCCGTACGACGACGTGCTGGCGAGTCACGACGAGTTGTTCCGGCTGTGCGAGAACCGCGGCCTGCCGTTCCATCCCGTGGCGACGGTCGGGTTCGACAACACGCCACGCTGGCATCGCGGGGTGACGTTGCCCGTGGATTTCCGGAAATTGTTTTACGAGCCGATCGTCACCGGCAATACCCCGACCAAGTTCGGCCAGGCGTTGGCGTTGGCCCGCGCCAGCATCGAACGCTGCGGCGGCGGCGAGCGGATGCTGCTGATCAACGCGTGGAACGAATGGACGGAGGGCTGTTACCTCCTGCCAGACCAACGGCACGGCACCGGCTACCTGGAGGCGCTGGCCAAGGCGCTCGGGTAAGTCGCGGGGGATGGCGATTCATGAACACGGGTGATATGGAGGTCCGGCGCTACGGCTGGCGAATCAATCGCCCGTGAAAGCGCATCGCGTTGTGGAATCGATTTATGAACATGACAAATGCACTCCGCATTTTGGCGGAGGAATATCCACTGCAAGACCGGCAATTCGTGTTCGAGCCCGGTGATGCTTCGCGTTGTGTGATGCGTACCGACGGTCCGCGCGTGATCATTACCGGCGGAACGAGTGCGCTGCAATTGCGAGCCGTCGGTGCAGCACTGGCCGGTGTGTGCGGCAGTGACGAGACGTCGCCGTTCACAACCTTCGGCATCATGCTGGATTGCAGCCGCAACGCTGTGATGCGGCCCGACCACTTGAAACGCTGGCTGCGCCGGCTGGCGTTGCTGGGGTTCAACCAGTGCATGCTCTACACCGAAGACACGTACGAAATTCCCGGCGAACCACGGTTTGGTTTCCAGCGTGGCCGGTACTCGCTGGCCGAACTGCGTGACCTCGACGCCTACGCGGCGTCGCTCGGCATTGAGTTGGTTGGCTGCATCCAGACGTTGGCGCACCTTGAACAGATCCTACGCTGGCCGGAATATCAGGGCGTCAAAGATTACGAGTCGGTTCTGCTCGTCGGCGAACCGAAGACGTACGAGTTGATCGACAAGATGCTCGACGCCATCGGCGGCGCACTGCGCACCCGGCGGATTCATATCGGCATGGACGAAGCGTGGGCGCTTGGGCGCGGCCAGTACCTCGACCGGCATGGCCAGCAGCGCAAGTTCGACATCTTCAACGAACACCTCACCAAAGTCGTTGGCCTCTGCCAGCAGCGTGGTTTGCAGCCGATGATCTGGTCGGACATGTACTTCGCGATGGGCAGTCCGACGCACAACTACTACGACCTGGCCGGCGTGATTCCGCCCGATGTCGTCGCGGCGATTCCGCAGGAGGTGCAGCTTGTTTACTGGGACTACTATCACGCCGAGGTCGCCTTTTACCGGGACTGGATTGGCCGGCATCGGGCGATGGGGCGCGAGCCGGTCATGGCCAGCGGTGTCTGGACGTGGAGTCAACTCTGGTACAACCGCCAGCTCACGGAGCAGAATGCCGGTGCCTGCCTTGAAGCCTGCCGCCAAGAGGGTGTCCAGGAGATCTTCTTCACGATGTGGGGTGACGACGGCGCGTACTGCGATTTCGATTCCGCGCTGGCTGGCTTGGCCTGGGCGGCTGAACGTGCCCACGCCGCCGACAACTCCAACCTCAAAGCTCGCTTTACCGCCATCTGTCGCGCGAGCTACGAGGCCGTGATCGAGGCCGCCGGCCTCACTGCTAACTGTTCACCGGCTTTGCTCTGGGACGACCCGATTCTCGGTATCTTCACCAACGAGGGTTTGCCGGCGCGCGACTGGCCGAGTTTGACCGAGATTCAACAGCACTTCGTGAAACTCGCCGAGACTCTGTCGGCTCATGCCGGACAGACTGCCGCCGGTGACTTGGGGCATGCCCGGCTTCTTGCCGAGGTATTGGCTCGAAAGATAGACGTACGCGCGAAGCTCGTCGCCGGCTACGACGCCCGCGACAAGGCGGCGCTGGCCGGTGTAGCGGCCAACGCACGAGATGTGGCGAGATTGTTCGAACGGCTCGAAGAATCGTGGCGGCGTGGTTGGATGCGGCGCAACAAACCGCACGGCTACGAAGTCATCCAGATGCGCCTAGCCCAACAAGCCATTCGCCATCGTGAATTGGCGCGGCGCATCGACGAACTACTCACCGGTAGTGTCACAACCATCCCCGAACTCGATGACCGGCCGGCAGAGGTCAAAGGCATGGGTGGCGGCTGGCGGCCACTAGCCTCCGGTTCTGTTAGTCTCTGAGGAGTAATGAAAACCGAACTGAGAAATTGCTGTATCAAACCGACGTTGACCGGCTTGCAGGTGAAACCGTGCTTGCCGGCACAGTGCAGGAGCGTCCGCGTCACGCGCCGGTTTCGCGGGAAGGAGCAGACATTTGAACTCAACCACTGACCGGCGGAGGCGCTGGCCAAGGCGCTCGGGTAAGTCGCGGGGGATGGCAATTCATGAACACGGGTGATATGGAGGTCCGGCGTTACGGCTGGGGCGAGATCGCGCGGCGGTTCGGGCCGCTGGTGCGGCCCCACCGCCTGCGCTGCCTGGGGGCGACGGCGCTGGTCGGGGCGGTGGGCCTGGCGGTGGCGCTGCAGCCGCTGTTTGCCAAGTACGTGATTGACGAGGCGATTCCG
>OMJI01000238.1 GCA_900299315.1 Verrucomicrobiota bacterium
CCCGGCGTGACCGGCTTCGGCTGATACACCGGCTCGAAATCCGCCCGGGGCACGACCGGCGCCGCGACAATCGCTTGCGTCGGTTCCGCCGGCTGGCTCCGCGGTCGGGACATCCGAGCTTTTACGCCCAAGATCAACACAACCACCGCCGTCAATCCACCCACCAGAATCACGAGGCTCCGCACCGGCAGCTTCAACTCCGGCCGACGCCGCCGTGCCGTCACGGCCGTCTCGATGTGCAAGCCCTTCCGTTGCAGACCGCCCTGGCTCTTGACGTAGTGGCTGACAAGCGCCTGTCCATCCAAGCCCAAATGCTCCGCGTAAAGCTTGAGAAATCCCTTGGTGTACGTCGGCGATACCAACCGGTCGAACTCATCCGCTTCCAGTTGTTCGAGAATCTCGACCTTGATCTTCGTGATACGCGACACGTCCTCCAACGTCACCTGTTTCCGGTGCCGCGCCTCACGCAGTGTCTCGCCAATGGATTCCATGCCGCGCCGATAGTACCGGCATCACCGCTTGGCTCAAGGAAAAAGGACGGCCGCGTCAGGTTTCCGTCTCAACCTTGGCAGTGAGATCGACGAGGATCTCGCGGGGCTCAGCGCCACGGGAGGGGCCGACGATGCCGCGTTCCTCGAGCAAGTCCATGATTCGGGCCGCCCGGGTGTAGCCAATCTTCAAGCGACGTTGCAGGATGGAAACGCTCGCGCGGTTGGTCTGCTGGATGACTTGGATGCATTGCTCGACGAGTTGTTCGTCCTCATCGCTGGCTTCCTCGGGACCACCGGCACTGGCGCTCTTCTGGAGCTTCTGGTGAATCTCCTGTTCCCACCGGGGCTTGGCGAACTGGGCGATGAAATCCACGATCCTGTGGATCTCCTCGTCGGTGACGAGGACGCCCTGGGCGCGCGTGAGTTTGCCGGAGCCGGAGAGGTAGAGGAAGTCGCCTTTGCCGACGAGTTTCTCCGCGCCGTTGCTGTCGAGGATGACCCGCGAGTCCTGCATCGAGGAAACTTGGAACGCGCAGCGGGCCGGGATGTTGGACTTGATGACGCCGGTGACCACGTCGGTGCTGGGGCGCTGCGTGGCGATGATGAGATGAATCCCGGCCGCGCGGGCGAGCGCGGTCAAGCGCGCGATGGCCATTTCGACATCGACCGGCACGGTGTGCATCAGGTCGGCGAGCTCGTCCACCACAACAACGATGTACGGAAGTTTGTCCGGCACGATGATGTCCGAATCGCGCGGCACCTCGATCTTGAGTTCTTCCTGCGCCTTCGCTTCCTCGGCGGGTTCGGCAACCGGCTCAGGCTCGACGACCGGCTTACGATCGCGGCCATTAAAGCCGGTGATGTTACGGACGCCGACCTTGGCAAAAATCTGATATCGCTTCTCCATCTCGCGGATGACCCAACCAAGTGCGAGCGGGACTTTCTTCGCCTCGGTGACCACCGGCACAACGAGATGCGGCAGCGCATTGTAGTGCTGCATTTCGACCATCTTCGGGTCGATCAACACGAGCCGGAGGTCTTCGGCGGTGAACTTGTAGAGCAGCGTCGCGAGGATGGAATTGACGCACACCGTCTTGCCCGAGCCGGTCGCCCCCGCGATGAGCATGTGCGGCATGTCAGCCAAGTCGGCAATGATCGCGTGGCCTTTGATGTCGCGTCCCAGTGCCAACGGAATGCGCGCCTTCGAGGCCCGCCATTCCGGTGATTCGAGAATGTCGCGCAGATACACCGTCGTGGTCTGGGTGTTGGGCACCTCGATACCAACCGTGCCCTTGCCGGGAACTGGCGTGAGGATGCGCACCTTGTCGGCTTTCATCACGAGCGCGATGTTGTTGGAGAGCGAGGCGATCTTCTCCACTTTCACGCCGGGTGCCGGATAAAATTCGTACAACGTCACCGTTGGCCCCTTGGTGACGTCGCCCACTTCGACCTCGATATCGAAATCCGCGAGTGTCTCCTTCAGGATGACCGCGCTTTGTTTCAAGTCCTCGATCTTGGCGCGCTCGCCCATCGCCGGCGGTTGCGCCAGCAAATTGAGCGACGGCAAGACGAACTGCTGTCCCTCGGGCGCGCCACCGCTCGCCAACACCCCGGCATTCGCGGGCGCAGCTTCCAGCTCCGTTTTGGGTTTTGGCGGCGGACGTTTCGGCAGCGGCTTCTTCTCTTCGGCTTCGTCCACTTCCTCCGCCTTCTCCTCCACCACCTTCGGCTCCGGTCGGACTGAACTATCAACAATCTTAGGCTCCGGCCGCGGCGGCCGGGCATTGGCGGCTTCTTCTTCGAGTTTCTTGGCTTCCTTTTCTTTCTTCGCCACCGCGCGATCGGTCTCCAACTCTCTCATCCGGATCGAGCGTTCTTCCTCGGCAATCTTCTCGCGAACATCACGCTTCGATTGTTTCTCGCGCGTCTCCTGCCAGTAATCCTGCAACGCCTCCACGCTCATCGCCACCCAGTAGCTCGGCATAAAGTTGATGAGCAGGATGAGGCTGACGAGATACGCCACGCCAAAAATGATCCACGTCCCCGCCCGGCCCACCAGCCGACTGATCACATCGCCGATGAACATCCCCACAAACCCACCGGCGCTCGGCAGGTTCAACGACCGCCGCGCGCCTTCCAGCCCGAGCAAGTGCAACAACACCGCCGAGGCCAGCAGCAGCAGAATGCCCGCGCCCACCTTGCCGCGCCACGGGACTTCCTGGCCCATCAACAGCATCGCGCCGACCGCGGCCATCACCAGCATGAGCACGTAGCCGGCAAGTCCCCACGTGGAGAAAGTCAGGTATCCGATCCACGCCCCGACCGGTCCGATGAAATTATGGATGGCTCCCCGGCCCGCGCTGGCGGAATTGCCAACGTCGAATGGATCGTACGAGAGCAGGCTGAGCAAAAGCAGCAGCGCGACGCCCACGAGCACAACGGCCCAAATTTCGCGCGCATGATTGGCGCTAGTCGATTTCCCCATAAAGATGATTGCTCCCTCCTCCTTGAAAAAGGTTGCAATTCCTCCTTGCGCCCGCACTCTATGCAAAAC
>OMJI01000239.1 GCA_900299315.1 Verrucomicrobiota bacterium
GCGACCCGGCGCATCCCGGCACCGCCGGCAACGCGCGCAATACCGGCTTGATCAATGTGCCGCGCGGCAATGCGACGATGGCGGGCGCGGCGGTGGATCAACTCGGTTTCATCGACAGCACCACCTCGGTCTCGTTGAACGGCCGGATCGACTTGCTCGCGGATTACAACGCGGTGGGCAGCGGCGGGTTTGCCGGCCAGCCGGCATTCTTTGCGCGCAACACCGGTATCGTCACGCTCGGGCCTGATAGCGTCACGCGCATCCTGCCGGAAGTGAACAGCGCGGACAAAGTCGTCGGCACCGCGCTCGCGTTGCAATCGCAGATCAACATCGAGGGCCTCGGAATCGACCTCGGCGAAAACGCACTCGTGCTCGCCCCGAGCGCCAAGGCGCTGTTGCGGGCCGGCATCTGGCGCGTGGAACGGCTCGGCACCTCGGCGGCGCTGCAGACGTTCGTGTCCGGTAACGGTTTTGGCCAAGTCTATTTCGACAGCGGCGCCGCGATCGACGTGGCCGGCACGGTGGGCGCCGCAGTGTCCGTCGCCGACAACGTCGTCGCCGTGCAACTCGGCGGCACCGAGTTGGCCGATGCGCCGCTGCTGCGCAACGGGCTGTTGCGGGGCAAAACCATCTACGTGGACGCGCGCGATACCGGTACCTACAACGGCAAGTCGTGGGTCGGGACGCCGCTCGCCGATGCGTCCGGCTACGTCAATTTGATCCAGCGCTCCGTCGCCGAGCTCACCACTGCCGGTGGCAACGTCACCATCAAGGCCGGTGAATCCGTCGTCATGCAGCCCGGCTCCGCCATCGATGTCTCGGGCGGCTGGGTGAACTACCAGGGCGCGAACAAGCAAGTCACGCGGCTCGTCTCGGCCGGCAAGAGCATCCTCGCTTCCCAAGCCACGCCGGACCGGATTTACGACTACGCCATCACCACGACCGAGTACGAAGCCGGTTACGTGCAAGGCAAGGACGGCGGCAGCCTCAGCATCACCGCGCCAAGCATGGCGTTGGATGGCAAGCTGGTGGGGCGGACCGTCACCGGCCCGCGGCAGCAATTTCAAGCGCCGAAACCCGGCAGCCTCACGCTCGCGTTTCAAGCGCAAGACCTGAACAACACGCTCTACGTTCCGTACTCACCGACGCCGCCCGCTATCCGGTTCGACACGACCTCGGCACTCGCGCCGGCCGATCCGTTCGCGCTCGACGGCGCCGGCAAGCCGGTCGCGCTGCGCAGTGACCGGAAGTCGCAAGTGGTCCTCGCGCCGGATTTAATCGGGGCGAATGGCTTCGGGTCGTTCACGCTCGACAACAGCGACGGCAGCGTGACGCTCCCGGCGGGCGTCGAGCTGCGCAACCTGCCGGGCGGGACGATCACGTTCGCGGCCGGTAACATCAATCTGCAAGGCAAGATCATTGCCCCGGGCGGCAACCTGCAATTCACCGTGTACGACTACACGCCGTTTGCGCAGGCGCTCCAATTCACGCCGGCGCCCGACGCGACGCGCGGCCAGTTCACGCTCGGCGCGGCCGGTGAGTTGAACGTCGCGGGCACAACGGATTTTGCTTACTCCGATGATCCCAACCCCCGGCAAATCAACGGCGGTTCCATTTCGATTCGCAGCTACAACGCCGACCTCGCGGCCGGCAGCGTGCTCGACGCATCCGGCGGCTTGCGCACGAGCGGTACCGGCGCCCGGACGTACGGCAACGGTGGCACCATCAGCATCGCAGCCGGGCAGGATCCCAAACTCACAGCGATTCGCGGCGGACACCTGACGCTCGGCGCCGAACTGCGCGGATTCTCGGGCGCGAAGGGCGGTTCGTTGAGCATCCTCGCGCCGCTCGTCCAGATTGGCGGCACAACCACTGACCCGAACACGCTGCTCTTTGCGCCGGAATTCTTCAGCGCCGGTGGGTTCAACAGTTTCACGCTGCGCGGACTCGGCGCCCCGGGCGCGCAGCCTTACGCGTTCGTGCCCGGACTGCTCATCGTGCCGGGCACGGTGATCGCGCCACGCGTCGAGAGCCGGATCGCGGAGCCGGGCGCGGACTCGCTGAGTTCGTTCATCCAGCCGGACGGCGTGCGCTCCCCGGTGAATTTGAGTTTTGGCGCGGTCGGCATCCGCGATGGTTTCGCGGCGGATCCGTTGGTGGCGCGTGGCGATGTGGTGGTCGGCGAGGGCGCGGTGATCCGCACGGAACCGCGCGGCAGCGTAACGCTGGGCGGCGAGACGGTGGCGGTGCTCGGCTCGATCATCGCGCCGGGCGGCACGATTGGGTTGTCGGGCGCGGCGAATTCCATTGGCTTGTTCACGGAATTACAGCGCGCGTTGCCGACGGTGCACGTCGGTCCGCACGCGCAGTTGCTCGCGCAAGGGACGACGGTGCTGACGCCGAATGCGTTTGGGTACCGGACGGGCTCGGTGTTGGCAGGCGGGCGAATCACGTTGGCCGGTAACATCGTGGCGGAATCGGGCGCGGTGCTGGACGTCTCCGGCACGAGCGACACGCTTGATGTTTCGCCCGGATATCTGGGGAAAGGTTTGAATGTCGGGCCGGTGATGTTGGGCACTTCGTTCGTGCCGACGAGGATCGACAGCGAAGGCGGGTCGATCGCGTTCACCGGTGGCCAGCAGTTGATCAGCGCAGCGACTTTGAAGGCGTTCGGCGGCGGGACGACGGCGAGCGGCGGCAGTCTCACCATTTCGTCGGGTCGGTTCTATTCGTTGCAGACCGCCAACAGCGCCAAGACACCGCTCGACGTGACGCTCTCTGTCGCGCAGCAGAGCATCGGGTTGTCGTCCAGTTTCTATTCGGGTGACGCGACGGCCATCGGCCATGTCGTGTTGAACAGCCAGAATCAACCGCTGGCCGGGCAGGGTTATTTCGCGGCGGACAGCTTCGCGGCCGGTGGGTTTGCGTCGCTGACGTTGCGCGGCACGGTGCAGTTCAACGGCCCGGTCAGCATCACCGCGAACCGGCAAATCGCACTCGCGGATCGCGGCGTGTTGTTCGCGGACAACACGGTGCAACTCGCCGCGCCGTACATCGCCGTCGGGCTGCCGTTCCAGGCGCCGCAATCCATCACGCAAATCCGCACGCCGTACCAAGACGGCGACGGCCGGCCGTTCAACTTCACTCCGTCCTACGGCGCCGGCAATCTCACGCTGACGGCGTCGAGCCTGCTCGACATCGGGCCGCTCTCGCTGCAACAAATCGGGCAGGCGACGTTCGCGGCGGTGGGCGGTGACATTCGCGGCAACGGGAACCTCGACATCGCCGGCAATCTCACCTTGCGTGCCGGTCAGGTGTATCCGCCGACCGCGTCGAGTTTCACCATCGCGGCCTACAACTACTCACTCAACGGCGTCACTCAACCCGGCTCCGTCACCATCGAGTCGACCGGTCTCCGCCAACTGCCGCTCTCCGCGGGTGGCACGTTGTCGATCTATGCGGCGCAGATTTTCCAGAACGGCACGTTGCGCGCGCCGCTCGGCACGATCCGGTTGGGCTGGGACGGCAGCGGCGCCGCGCCGGTGGATGTGACGACCGGCAGCGCGGTGGTCCCGACGACGCAACTCGTCCTCGGCGATCACAGCGTCACCTCGGTTTCCGCAATTGATCCCTTGACCGGCAAGGCGCTGACGTTGCCGTACGGTCTCGACCTCAACGGCACCGCTTGGATCGACCCGACCGGCGTGGATATCACCCGCGGCGGCCTCGCGCAAAAAGCGATCAACCTTGCCGGCGCGAGCATCGCCATCAACGACGGGGCGGAGCTCGACATCCGCGGCGGCGGCGACGCGTTTGCGTATCGGTGGGTGCGCGGCCCGGGCGGCTCACAGGACATTCTCGGCTCGGCGGGCAGCTTCGCCATCGTCCCCGGCTACCAGGCGAACTACGCGCCGTATGCGCCGTTCAATCCCAGCCCGGTCGACGCGGGCGTCTTCGGTTCCGATCCCGGCTACGTGAACGCCAACCTCCGCGTCGGCGACCAAGTTTATCTCCAAGCCAGCCCCGGCCTGCCGGCGGGCATGTACACATTGTTGCCCGCCCGGTATGCGTTGTTGCCGGGCGCGTTCCTCGTCACACCGCTGGCGGGTGTGCCGGTCGGCGCGACGACGCCGATCCCGGGCGGTTCGAGCCTCGTGTCTGGTTACCGGCAGAACTCGCTCGATGTCGCACACACCGGCAATCCACTCGCAGCGCGTTTCCAAGTTTCACCGGCCTCCGTCGTCAAGGCGGCGGCAGAATACGACACTTACTCCGCCAACCTTACCCTCGCCGCCACGGGACGTCTGCCCGTCGACGCCGGGCAGCTTGTGTTCTCGGCCACACAAGCGCTCGCGCTCAACGGGACAGTCAAAGCGCAGGCTGGCTCCGGCGGTTTGGGTGGGTTGGTGGACATTAGCAGTCCGCAGAACATCGTCATCGCCGGCCCGACCACGCCGGCCGTGCCCGGCGCGTTGATGCTGCCGGCATTGGAACTCAGTTCGTTCAACGCCGCGAGTCTGCTCATCGGCGGCATTCGCCAGACCGATTCCACCGGCACCAAAGTCACCGTCCAGACCGGCAACCTCACCGTGGACAACGCCGGCGCAGCGCTGACCGGCCCCGACATCATTCTCGTCGCCAAGTTGCAACTCGCCCTCGCCCCCGGCGCGGCGGTCACCGTGCCCGTCGGCGCCACCGGCAAAGCCGATCCGATCACCGTCGGCGACGCAAGCACGGCCGGCAGCGGCAACGGCGCGTTGCTCCGCGTCAGCGCCGACCCGTCTGGCACAGTCACCCGGCGGGGCGTCAACACGGCCACGCAACCGGCGTTGAGCATCGGCGCCGGCGCGCAGGTGACCGGCGCCAGCGTGATTTTGGATTCGACGCGCAACACGACGCTCGACCCGACCGCGACGGTGCGCGGCAGTTACGTTTCCATCGCGAGTGGCCGGATCAGCCTGGCGTTGACGGACCCGGGCGCGCTGCAAGCCGGGGCGGGCCTGGTGCTGACCGGCGACGCGCTCGCCAACCTGCAGAGCGGCGCGCAGTCGTTGGCGCTCGTGAGCTACTCGTCCATCGACACCTACGGCACCGGGCAGGTCGGTCAGAACACGCTCGCCAACTTTGCCCTGCGCGCCGCCGAGATTCGCGGCTTCAACCAGGCGGATGGCACCGTGCAGTTTGTGTCGAAGAACATTTCCCTGGATAACAGCCCGAACGGCACGGTGCCCGGCGCAGTGGGTTTGCCGGGCGGGACGCTGGCGTTCGAGGCGGGAGTGATCACGCTCGGCTCGAATCAAACCCGGATCGATCAATTCGCCAATGTCGCGTTCACCGCCGCGAAGGGTATTCAATTGCAGGGCACCGGCGGCCTCACGACGCCGGGCGATCTGACGCTGACCGCGCCGGTGGTTGTCGGTCTGACCGGGGCGGATCAGACATTGGTCGCCGGCGGGGCGGTCGTGTTGAACCCGGTCAGCACCACGCCGACGATGGCTGCCGGGCTCGGTGCGCGGCTGGCTGTCGTGGGCGCGAGTGTTACCGACAACACGCGCATTCAACTGCCCAGCGGCATCGCGCGGTTGGAAGCGACGGCCGGTGATGTGACGCTCGGTGGATCCGCGGTGCTCGACGCCGGGGGCGTGAGCAAGAATTTCTACGACCAGACGCGCTACACGGATGGCGGCCAAGTGACGTTGCGTGCGGCGCAGGGCTCGGTGGAGTTGGCGGCCGGCAGCGTGGTGAATGTCTCGGCGCAGTCGCAAGCCGGTAGTGTGGCGTTGCTCGCGCCCGCCGGCAGCGTGACGCTAAGCGGCTCCATTACCGGCAGCGGCGGGCAGGGCGGTTCGTTCCAACTCGATGTCGGCTCGCTGCCGGATCCGAGTTTGGCGGCGTGGAACGCGGCGCTCAACGCGAATGGTTTTGCGCTCGCGCGGTCATTCCGCGTTCGCAGCGGCGACGTGACGGTGGATGGTCTCGCGCAGGCGCGCGCGTTCGAACTGACCGCCGACAATGGTTCGATTGACGTGACCGGCACGATCGACGCCTCGGGGGTGACTGGCGGGAAAATCGAGTTGGCCGCCGCCGGTCGCGTGACGTTGCTCGATGGCTCCCGGTTGACGGTGGCCGGTCAGAAAGCGAACAGCGCCGGCAAGGGCGGGAGCGTGTTGCTCGACGGCGGGCTGGTGGACGTTCAAGGCGGCGCGACGATTGAACTGGCGGGCGGCACGCTGCATTTGCGCGCGCCGCAGACGGCAGACAATCTGGACGTGCAAATCGAGCCGATCAACGGCGCGGTTCTCCATGCTTCCCGGATCGTCGTCGAAGGCGTTCAGCAGTTCGACGCTTCGCAGATTGATGACGCGGTGAAGGCCGACGTGTTCGCGAACGGCACGACGTTTGCCGGCAACAGCGACGCGATTGCCAGCCGGCTGCTCGCGAACAATGCCGGGCTTGTTCTCGCGATTCGGCCCGGTGCGGAGATCGTGAACCCGAGCGGCGACCTGACTTTGAGCGAGACGTGGGATTTGTCCACGTACCGGTTCGGGCCGCAGAACCAACCCGGCCTGCTGACGTTGCGCGCGGCCGGCAACATCAACTTCGATTACAATTCGTCGCTCGGCCAGTTCGCGTCGTTGAGCGACGGGTTTGATGGCGCGGCGTATGATTCGCAACTCTTGCCGGCGGGAAGTGAGTCTTGGTCGTACCGGCTCATCGCCGGCGGGTCGGTTTTGCTCGGGCGCAACGCGCAGGCGAAGGGGCCGATTCCCAATTCCAACCAGAGCGCGCCGAACATCATCCCCAATTATTTCCAGGTGATCCGCACCGGCACGGGCGACATCGACATCTCCGCGGGACGCGATGTGCAGTTTCTCAGCCCGCTGGCGGCAATCTACACCGCCGGGACGCAAGCGGACGCGCTGCCGGATTTCGACCTGCCGGATCTGAATTACCCGACTGGCACCGTGTTGGGCGGACTGCAGTATGACAGCCCGTACCCGGCGCAATACAGCTACCGGGGTGGCGACGTGAGCATCGCCGCCCAGCGCGACATCGTCCGCTATCAAGTCAGCTCGACCGGCGTGCTGACGCTCGATTCGTCGCGGGAGATGCCGTCGAACTGGCTCTACCGGCGCGGCGCGATTGATCCCGCGACCGGCGAGTTCGGGGTGACGCGCAACTACAACGCCGACGGCGACCCGATCGCAGAAGTCGCCTCGACGACGTGGTGGATTGATTTCTCGCGGTTCTTCCAAGGCGTCGGCACACTCGGCGGCGGCCAGATCGCGCTCTCGGCTGGGCGGGATGTGAGCAACGTGGACGCCGTCGCGCCCACCAACGGACGGATGGCCAAGGGCACGCCCCGGCAGGAGTCGCTTGTCGAATTGGGCGGCGGCGATGTTTCCGTCACAGCCGGTCGCGACATCAACGGCGGCACCTACTACGTCGAGCGCGGCGAAGGCACGCTGCGGGCCGGTGACTCCGTGCGGACGAATCCCGGTCGCGCGGCGTTGGACAAGACGACCGTGGACGCGCTGCGCATCCAGAACGCGGTGCCCGACGCAACGACGTGGTTGCCGACGACGCTGTTCCTCGGCAAGGGCACATTCGATGTGGCGGCGCGCGGCGATGTGTTGCTGGGGCCGGTGGCGAACCCGTTCCTCCTGCCGCAGGGCATCAACAACAGCTTCTACCAGAAATCGTATTTCTCGACATACTCACTGGCGGCCGGGGTGGATGTATCCTCACTGGCCGGCTCGGTCACGTTGAAGGACAACGCCAACCCGACGAGCGACGGCGTAGCGGGCTCGCTCGCGGCGTGGTACCAGAACGTGTTGCTCTTCACGCAAAACGCCAACTCCTTCGCGACGAAATCCCAGCCGTGGTTGCGCCTCGCCGAGACGCGCGTCGCGCTGGAGCAGTTTGCGACGGCGTTCTCGCTGATGCCGCCAACGTTGCGGGCGACGGCGTATTCCGGTGACCTGAACGTCGTCGGTACCCTGACGCTTTCCCCGTCGCCGACCGGCCAGCTCGAATTGCTCGCGGCCAAGTCGCTCAACGGTTTCCAGCCCAACGGCCTCAATTCCGTCCGCCGCACCTATCAATGGGGTTCGAGCCGCATCAACCTCTCCGACGCCGACCCCAGCCGCCTGCCCGGCATCCTCGCGCCGCTCTCGTTGGCGTACCTCGGGCCGGACGCCACGGACTCGCAGGAACGCTCCGCGTGGAGCAATCCCCAGCAGCGCGTTATCAACGGCGTTTTCCAGAACATCAATTCGCTCTTCGCCGAGTCCGGCTCGTCCCAAGGCAACTACGGCGTGCTCCAGACGAAGCTGGCGCTGCACGCGGCCGGGCCGTTGCACGCAGGCGACACCGAGCCGGTCCGCCTCTACGCGCAAGGCGGCGACATCTCCGGCGTGACGCTGTTTGCCGGCAAGGAGACGCGGGTCGTCGCGAGCCAGGACATCACCGACATCGCGCTCTATCTACAGAACGTTGCGGCGGACGACATCAGCGTCGTCAGCGCCGGGCGTGACATCATCGCCTACAACCCCAACTCGCAGCTCCGCTTGTCGGCGCAGCAGGGAAATAATGAATTGCTGCTCACGCAGCCCGGTCGGCCTTCCGCCGGTGACATCCAGATCAGCGGCCCCGGCACCCTCGAAGTGCTTGCCGGCCGCAACCTCGACCTCGGTGTCGGCCCCAACGCCAATGACGGCACCGCCGTTGGCATCACGAGCATTGGCAACGCGCGCAACCCCGGCCTGCCGTTTGGCGGCGCGGACATCGTCGCGGCGGCCGGTATCGGCTCGTCGGCGGGCTTGGACCAAAGCGGGCTGAACTTCAGCGGCTTCATCGCGAAGTTCATCGACCCCGGCACGGCGGGCGACAACGCGACGCGCTACCTGCCGGAGTTGGGCGTGTTGTTGGGACTGCCGAAAGGCGCGTCGTCGACCCTCATCTGGAACGCTTTCCAAAACCTGCCCCAAGAGCAGCGCAGCCGGTACCTCGTGGACTTGTTCTGTCGCGTACTGCGCGATGCCGGCCGCGACCACAACAATCCGAAGTCGCCCGGCTATGGCAATTACGACGCAGGCTTCGCGGCGATCGCGGCGTTGTTCCCGGCTTCGACGACGTGGCGCGGCGATGTGACGTTGACCTCGCGCGAAATCAAGACCGCCAGCGGCGGCGATATCACACTCGTCGCGCCGGGCGGCCAGTTGCTCGTTGGCTTCGACTTGAGCGGCAACCAGCCGGTCGACCAAGGCGTGCTCACGGAAGCCGGGGGGAATATCTCCATCTTCACCCGCCAGAGCGCCATCGTCGGCACCTCGCGCATCTTCACGTTGCGCGGCGGCAACATCATCATGTGGTCGTCCGAGGGCGACATCGCGGCCGGTGCCTCCTCGAAGACGGTCCAGTCCGCCCCGCCGACTCGCGTGTTGATCGATCCGCAGACCGCCGATGTGAAGACCGACCTGGCCGGCTTGGCAACGGGCGGCGGCATCGGCGTGTTGACGACCGTGGCCGGCGTGCCGCCCGGGGACGTGGATTTGATCGCGCCTGCCGGTTCCATCGACGCCGGTGATGCCGGCATCCGCGTGTCCGGCAACATCAACCTCGCCGCGCTGCAAGTCCTCAACGTCGCCAACATCCAGGTCCAAGGCGTGAGCGCCGGCGTGCCGCAGTTCAACGTCTCCCTCAACGTGGCCGGGTTGCAGGCCGCCAACAACACCGTCGCCGCCACAGCGGCCGGTGCCAGCGGCGCGGCCGGGTCCGGGCAAAATGCCGCGACCGCGCAAGAGGACGTGCCGTCGCTCGTGTCGGTCGAAGTGCTGGGCTACGGCGGCGGTGATGGCGAGGATCAGAAACAAAGAGACGATGACGATCACAAGGGCGCCGACAGCGGTGCGCGCGACCCCGCCAATGGCTAACGGACCCCGCACATGAATCGCACTCTTCTCCAAGGCCTCGCTCTTACCGGCGTGCTGGCGTTCTTGGCCGTCATGGTCTGGTTCGGTACGCGCCCCGACGCATCACCGGCCGAGTCCCCGGTCGTGAGCGCGCCGCCGGTGCCGATGCCGACTTCCGGCCGGTTGCCGATCCGGTTGGAGTCCTCGTCACGAATTGAAGCACCCGTGGTCGTGGCGAAAAAAGCCAAGACCAGCGTCGCGGTTGCCCACCGGGAAAAAGAAATGCTACTGGCTGAGGAAGCAGCAGCCGAGTTCCCGGTAGCGCCGCGCGAGTTTCTGCCGCCATTGGTCTACGAGCCGGTCAATCCTGAAGCGCTCACGCCGGCGGCTGCCGATAAGATCACCGACCTCCAACGTCAATTCGCCGCCGCCGTCGGCGATGACAAGGATCCCACCAACCCGGCGTATCAACGTCGCTGGATTACCGCCCAAGTGGATGCCGACACGAGGTACCGCGCGTTGTTCGGCTGGCAGGCCTTCGCGGAAATGCAGGCCCAACGCGCCCAAGCCAGCTTGAAGTCTCGCGACGCACTGACCCGCTGAAATCGTCCTCGCCTTGCGCGCAGCCGACCGGCAATATCGCGCCCCGCCGTTTTGTGGGGGGATCAAATCATGAGTGAATACAGTGCGTTGAAGAGACGGTTGGCCTCCGGCTGGAATACGTGGAATACGCGGAGCGTGTTGTCGCACGTGCTCTTGCCGGACGGCATCGCGGTCAATCTCGGGTTCAAGCACTATGCCGGTGGCGATTACCTGCGCGAGGCGTTGATCGGGCGGCGCGGCGAGCATGACGAGAAGATTCATCCCGGGCCGCGCACCTATGATGGCCGGTACGCCGAGTTGAAGATCACGTGGAAGGGGACGAGTTGGACGGTGTAGAGCGGGTGTGACGGGGAGGATTTGTTGCTGCTGATCACGCCGCTCGGGTCATCGGCCCGGCGCTCGCCGCTCGTCGTCGCGGAGATCGGCTTGTTGTGGAATCGGCCCGGCACGGCCAGCCGCGAGGGCGACGTGTTGCAGGCCAATCATGTCCGGCTTTACGGGACGGCCACCGGCGTGAGCGAGCCGTACATTCATGGGGCGATGACGCCGTACCTCGCGTTGCCGGCGGATGTGCCGGCAGGGTTCAGCACCGGACGGCGGCGGACGGTCGCGGAGATTCGCGACAAGCTCGCGTCGCTGAAGCCGGCACCGCAAAGCGAAGTCCACGCGGCGATGCAGACGTGCCTGGCGTGGGACACGGTGTACGACCCGCTTCACGACCGTGTAATCAGCCCGGTCAGCCGCATCTGGAACTGTTTCTCGGGCGGCTACGTGATGTTTTGCTGGGACAGCTATTTCGCGGCTTCTTTCCAGTCGCGGCCGGTGACGGTGACGCCGACGAGCAGTCCGGTCTCGTTCCAGCCGAGCCGCAGCGCGCCGCTGAATTTGGCGCGGATTGACCGCGCCGCTCGAAGTCGAACCCTCACCGCGGGTCGAGCGCAGGTCGTCACTGCGCGTGCGCCGCGTCATGAGATACGGAAGAGGATACCTGGATGCTCAGCCGGTACTGGAAGCTCGCGCTCCTGATTCTGCTGTTGGCGTGGAGCGCCTACGAGC
>OMJI01000240.1 GCA_900299315.1 Verrucomicrobiota bacterium
CGTTCATCGACGAGATCGATGCCGGCAAGCTGGGCGCGGTCGGGTCGTTCCTGCTCGTCGTGGTGGCGTTGCGGTTGATGATGACGATTGAGGGGACGTTCAACGACATCTGGGGCGTGGAACGAGGCCGGTCGATCTGGCGGAAGATCGTGTACTACTGGGCCACGATCACGCTCGGGCCGCTGTTGCTGATCGCGGCGATGACGTTGACCGGGCGGCTGGCCTACCTGCGGGCGTACGGCGAGACGGTGGTCGGGGGCTGGCTGCTGCAACTGGCGCCGTTTGCGATGTTGTGGGTGGCGTTCTCGTTCATGTACGGACTGATGCCGAACACGCGCGTGCGGCCGGTCGCGGCGGTGGCCGGTGGGATTGTCGGCGGGACGCTCTGGCAGCTAAACAGCCTGTTGAGCACGCTCTACATTTCGCGGGTGGTAACGTACAGCAAGATTTACGGGAGCTTGGGCATCATCCCGGTGTTTCTGCTCGGGTTATATTTTTCGTGGCTGATCATTCTCTTCGGCGCGCAAGTTTCGTTCGCAACGCAGAACCTCCATATTTATCTCCAAAGCCGGTTTCTGGAAAAAGTGGACCAGCGTCAACGCGAGCTGTGCGCTTGCCGGCTCGTGCTGCTGGCCTGCCAGCATTTCCTGGCCGGTAGCAAACCGCCCACGATTGAAGAAGCCTCCCGGGCCATCAACGTGCCGTCGCAGTTGGTGAACCAGCTCGTCCACCGGCTCGCGCGCGGCGGGATGCTGCAGGAGGTCGCCGATGTGCTGAGCGGTCTGCAGCCCGCCCGGCCACCGGAAACGATGACGCTCGCAGATGTCCTGCGGGTGATGCGCACGAGCGGCGACCCGGAGCCCACCGGATCGACAGAGCCGGTGGAGCAGTTGCTGGCGGAGTTGCACGCGGCGGAACGCGGGGCCCCGGCCAATGTGAATTTCCGCGACCTGGCGGTCAGGTGTTGTGATTCGTCCGCGTCAGCATCCAATCCACAAACCGGGGGCTGAGCCGCTTGAAGACGGCGCCGAGCTTGGCGGGCGCGGTCAGGACGACATCGCGGCGACGATGGATGCAGGCGTTTGCGATGGCTTCGGCCACCTTGGCCGGGTGTTGGCCTTTCCACGAAGTGGTGCGCGGCGGGCCGCCGTACCGGGTCATGTTCTCGAAGAACGGCGTGGCGGTGTAGCCGGGCATGATGAGGATGACGTCGATGCCGTCCCGGGCGACCTCGAGGCGCAAGGCGTCGGTGAGCGCGCGGAGGGCGAACTTGCTGGCGCTGTAGACGGCGTTGCGCGGCGCGGCGATGAGGCTGAGGATGCTGCCGACGTTGACGATCTGGCCGGCGCCTCGTTGTTTCATGACCGGCAAGACCGCTTGGATGCAGCGGAGCGCGCCGAAGAAATTCACTTCCATGAGATACCGGATGTCGTCGGGTCGGCAATCGGCCACCGGGGCGCGCATGCCGATGCCGGCATTGTTGATGAGGATGTCGATCCGGCCGTGTTGGGCGAGCGTGCGGTCGACGAGTTGCCGGACATCGTCGTCGCGGGTGACGTCGCACGGCGGCGTGGAGTGCCGGGAGGCTTCGATGACTTTGGCGCCGCGTTCCCGGAACACGCGCGCGGTTTCGAGCCCAATCCCGCTGGAGGCGCCGGTGATGATGACGATCTTGTCGCGTAAAACGTTTTGCATTTTACATTGGCTGGCTGATTGATAATAGTTTGGGTGTCAGCTTCTGACAATCCATGAACAGCGCCCCGAAGCAGATTCTGGCGATTGATGACGAGAAGGACATTCTCGACATCATCCGCATGGCGCTCGAAGGGGAAGGTTATCAGGTCTACGCCACGAGCAGCGCGAATGATGGCTTGAGCTACTACGAGAAGCACTCCGCCGAAATCGGGCTGGTGTTGCTAGATTACTTGATGCCGGAAATGACCGGCGACCTCGTCTTCGAAAGCTTACAGCGCATCAATCCCGACGTGCGCGTGCTGTTGCTCACCGCCTGCGAAGACCAAGTTGCCAAGAAGATGTTCACCCAGGGCTTGCGCGGCTACATGCAGAAGCCCTTCTACCTCGACGATCTGATCCAACGCGTCCGCGAAGAGTTCGACACCTTGTGAGGTGACACCATGACGGCACCCCAGCCGTTTGATTCCGAGAAGCTCGTGGAAATCCACCGGGCCCACGATGAGTGGGAAGGTTCCATCCTGACCGGGCTGCTGCAGGAAAACGGCATCGCCGCCACGCTGCGCACGCCACCGGCGTTGCCGCCGTTCGACTCGATTGAACAACTCACCGGCAACAAGCGCCTCGGCGGCGTCTTCGTTCTCGAACACGAGGCCGACCGGGCCAAGCAACTCATCGAGGATTTCCTCGCCGCCGCCACGGATGAATCCATGCTCGTCGACCAAGCCGCGCAGAAGTTGCGCGTGGACAAGGACACCATCCACCGGTTGCGCGGCGAACTGGCGGAGGAACGACGGACTTTCGAATTTCTGGGCTGGTTGGTGGTGGTCTTCCTCGGCGCGGCAGCGTTGCTCTGGGCAATCTGGCCGGAATGGCTCAAGACGGCGCCCCCGGCGGGTGGGATCCGGTGGCTGATGGCGATTGTGATGGCAATCTGCGCCGTGTTTGTCGGCAGTTGGGCGGGCCGCAAAATCCGCTGAAACTTTCCCCGCCCGGTCGCCATCGAACGACCCGTGGGAATTCAATGTAACATTGAGCGGAAAGGCCGGATCGGCCGCATCGTCATCGGCGGTGTGATGGATTTTGCCGGGGCGATTTGCATCGTCATCGGCTTGGTGACCAACCGCCCGGTATTCTTCATCCCCGGAATCGGGCTGAGCATTGGCGGAACGTTCATGATCCTCGAAGGCGCAATCGGCTGGTGCGCCATCCGCGCGCTGGGTTTCAAGACGAAGTACTGATCACACCTTGCCGCGGAAGTACTCGATCGTCTTCCGCAAGCCGGTCTCCAAGTCGACCTTCGGCTCCCAACCCAGCAGCGTCTTCGCCCGCGTGATGTCCGGGCGGCGTTGCTTGGGATCGTCCTGTGGCAGGGGCTTGTGGACGATGGGCGCGGTGGAGCCGATGATTTTCTGGATGAGCTTGGCGAACTCCAAGATTGTGAACTCGGTGGGGTTGCCGATGTTGACCGGCTCGTGGAAGTCGGACTGGCTGAGCCGGTAGATGCCGTCGATGAGATCGGTGCAGTAACAGAAACTGCGCGTCTGGCTGCCGTCGCCAAACACCGTCACCGGCTCGCCCTTCAACGCTTGGCCGACAAAGGCCGGGACGACACGACCGTCACGGAGCCGCATCCGGGGGCCGTAGGTGTTGAAGATGCGGACGATCTTGGTGTCCACGCCGTGGTACCGGTGATACGCCATCGTCATCGCCTCGGCGAATCGCTTGGCTTCGTCGTAAACGCCGCGCGGGCCGATGGGGTTGACATTGCCCCAGTAGCTTTCCGTCTGCGGATGCTGGAGCGGGTCGCCATAGCATTCGGAAGTGGAAGCGAGGAGGAACCGGGCGCCCTTGGCCTTGGCGAGACCGAGCGCGTTCATAGTGCCGATGGAGCCAACCTTGAGAGTCTGGATCGGGAGCTCGAGATAGTCGATGGGACTGGCCGGGGAGGCGAAATGGAACACGTAGTCGACCGGCTCGGCGAGGTAGATGAACTCGGTGACGTTGTGTTTGATGAACTTGAACCGGTCGTGCCCGGCGAGGTGGGCGATGTTGTCGGTGTTGCCGGTGATGAGGTTGTCGAGGGCGATGACCCGGTGGCCTTCCGCGAGAAGCCGGTCACAGAGATGGGAACCAAGGAAACCGGCGCCGCCGGTGACGACTGTTGTGGGTGTTTTCATGGTGAGTATCTAATGCGCGCCGAAGCCGGTCAGCACGACCGGGAAGGTGCGGGCGAGGATCTTGAGGTCGAGCCAGAGCGACCAGTTGTCGATGTACTGGAGATCTAATTTCATCCACTGGTCGAAGGCGATGTTGTTGCGGCCGCTGATCTGCCAGAGGCAGGTGATGCCGGGTTTCATCGAGAGCCGGCGACGATGCCACGGGTCGTAATGCTCCACTTCGCTGGGAATCGGTGGCCGCGGACCAACGAGGCTCATCTCGCCCCGGATTACGTTCCAGAGTTGCGGCAGTTCGTCCAAGCTGGTCAGGCGGAGGAAACGCCCCACCTTGGTGACGCGCGGGTCATCTTTCATCTTGAAGACGGGCCCGGCCTGCTCGTTGAACGCATCGAGCTCCGCGCGGAGCATCTCGGCGTTGGTCACCATGGAGCGGAACTTGTACATGGTGAAGAGCCGCCCGTGCAAGCCGCTGCGGCGTTGGCGGAACAAGATCGGCCCCGGTGAGGTCAGCTTGATGATGATGGCCAGCGGCAACATCAGCAACGGCCCCAGCACCACCAAGCCGAGGAGGGAACCGACCACGTCGATGAGGCGCTTGCAAAGCAATTGCCAGGTGATGTCCGGCGTCGTGCGGAAGACGAGCAGCGGTTTGCCGTAGAAGTCATCCACCGTCGCCCGCGCGATGGAGGTGCGCACGAAGTCGGCCACCAGCCACGCCTCGACGCCTTCGGTTTCGCAGATGAGGATGGCCTTCTCGACGTCGGCGAACGCGGTCTGGGCGACGTTGAACACGACGCAACTGACCGGGTGGCGGTGCAGCATCTGGGGCAACTCCTTTAGCAACTGGGGCCCGGGCTCGATCTTGGAAAGCACGTGCATGTTCCATTCGGGATGCTCGGTGAGGAGCGTTTCAAACTCTTGGTTGCGCTCCGGCGCCCCGACGAGGATCACCGGGCGACTGTACCGGCCGCGTTGGCTGTGACGTCGCAGGTAAATCTGGAAGAGCCGGTCCTTCACGAACAACGCCCCGACTGTGAACACCGCGAACAGGACGATCACGCTGCGGCTCAGCACCGTCAACCCGAGGAAGTACATCACCGCAATCACCACCAACGCGCAGAGGGAAATGCTTTTCGCAATCAGCCACAACGTCTGCCGGCTGCCCAGCGGCGAGCGCCGCTCGTAGAATCCATTCAGATCAAGGATGAACGGGGTGATCGGCAGGATGATCAGGTAGAGCCACTTGTAGTACCGGAACACCGCGATCGGCGCGAAATCGAGCGTGATGAAATTGCCGATGTTGAGGGTCAGCGGAAACCAATACGGCAGGTGTTCGCGGAACGCATGCGCGAGCCAGAAGACGACGGCGATCAACAGCGCGTCGGTGATCTGGTTGAACTGGATGACAAGTTCTCGTTGTTTGCTCGGCATACGCGACTCGGGCGCACCGTTCTTCCCCGCCAGTCAACTGTGCGAAGCCGGCGTGAGTGCGGGATACAAATCGTGCACGAACCGCGCCACCAACTGCATCGCCTCATCCTGCGCCTTGGCCGGATTTGTCGTCGCGACCTCCGGCTTGACCTGCGCATGGATCAAAATGTACGCCCAGCGATGGTTGGTGTTGTGGAAGACCCGGTCCTTGGTGTTCCAAAGAATCCGCTCCCAGTGATGCGGCGTGATCCGGTCCTTGCCGACAAACCAGTAGGCAAAGACAGACTCCATCTGGCCGATGGGGGCACCCTGCCGGCTCACTTCCCGGGTCGTGTTCATGCGCATCACGCCGAGTTTGCCGCCGGGAGCCGACGGTACCGCAACGGTCTCGACATATTCGGACTGAATCTTCCAGCCCTGGCCCGGCAAGCAGACCTCGGGACGGTGAATACTCGTCACATCGCGGCCCGCCAAAACGATCGAGCAATAAATCTGGTTACCGGCCGCGTCGCGGTAGACCCGGCGCGCACCTTCCGTGTCGGCCGGGAGAACCTTGCGCTCGGTCTCGGACAAACCTTCCTGCGGCCCGCCCTCCCATTCGCCGAACTTCTCTACGAGGAACGGCTTGTCATCCACCAAGACAATCCCGGGCTCAGACGTCTTCGTCACGTCCGCCGTCAATCGTGTGATAACGACGCCGGCGCCGAGAATCGCGACGACAATGCCCAAGTGCAGTAGACTCGGTCCGCTTGACTTGGCAGCCGGGGTCTCGGCGACAGGGAGAGGGTTGGATTGGGATTCGCTCATGTGGTTTTCCTCATTCAAGCTTGGAGCCGACCGGTTCGGGCGACTCGACTACGGGTTTCAACCAACTTTCGACAATGCGCCGGTAGGGAAAGTTCAACAGGATGCCGATCGCCACCATCGCGACCAGCGCCACGCCAAACACAATGAACCCGGAATAATCATGCGCCTGCATCGCCGGGCCCTGACCGTACACTTGCCCCACCAACGCGATGCCCACCACGCGCGCCATGTTGCCCAGCACCGCCAACGGGATCGCGCAAAGGAACAAGAACCAGCGTTTCCAGAGCTTGTCCTGCGTGATGTAGGCAAACGCCGCCGTCACGGTCGTCATCGCCATCAGCGACCGAATGCCGCTGCACGGGTTGGCCACGTCGAAGTCAAACACTGCCGACCGGATGCTCGTGCCGATGCGCACAGTCTCGATGCCCAGCCAGTTCAAGACGCCGGTCGATACCTTTGCCATCAAGATCTGCAACGGGAACCCCACCAAGCTGTCGAGGAAGTTCAACGGGATCATGAGCATCAAGAACGTGATGGGGAAAAAGAGAAACCGGAAGACCTCCCGGCCCGCCAACGTCAGCACCAAGCCGTACAACAAGATCACGAACGAAAACACGACCACCCGGGGTTGGACCGCCTTGACGCCGAGGTAATAGATGATCATCGCCGCGCCGATAATCCAGGCGCCACGCGTGACGGGCCGCACCTCCGCCTCCCACAACCCCCGGCCTTTCAACCACACGATGCCCACCGCGATCAACGGAATCAGCGGGCCGTGGGAGTAATTCGACACGTTGTGCCAATGGCTGACTAACCATTGGTAGCAGGACAACCGGTACGCGATCGAATACTCCACAATCTGCACCCAAAACGCATAATAAATCAGCCCCGCAATCACCGCGCCGAACGCCCACCGCAACCAGTCCAGCGGCGTTGTGGGCAGACGAATCCCCGAGAGTGTTGGCCCAGTTCCCATGATTGGAGCGGTACTCTACGGTCACACCCCCTTGCTGTCAAACGACTCACCCGCTATCCTCCGCCCATGAAACGCCTCGTCTTCGCGTTGCTCCTCCTTGCCGGCTGCGGACGCAATCCCGCGCCACCGGCCTCGTTCATCTTCGCCCGCGGTGCCGATTCGCAAAAGCTCGACCCCGCCGATGTGGACGATGGCGAATCCATCAAGGTTCTCGTCAACATCTGCGAGGGCCTCGTTCGTTTCAAACCGCACACCACCGAACCTGAGCCTTGCCTCGCTACCGGCTGGGAGATTTCCTCGGACGGCCTCACCTACACCTTCCCGCTCCGGCAAGGCGTGAAATTCCACGACGGCTCACAGCTCACTGCGAAGACCGCGCTGTTCAGCTTCCACCGGCAAATGAAGAAGACGCTACCGGACGCGACATTCGCCTACTGGGACGCCATGTTCAACGTCGTCACCAACGTCGAGGCGCGCGGCAACGCGCTCGTCTTCCACCTGCGCGAACCGCACGCGCCGCTCCTCGCCAGCCTCTGCATCCCGGCCGCCTCGATCATCAGCCCGAACTTCAAAGACCAACGCATCCCCATCGGCACCGGCCCATTTCACTTCGTCTCATGGACACCCAACGACCGCATCGTCCTCGAACGCAACCCCGATTATTGGGACACCCCACCGTCCCTCGCCCGCCTCACCTACCGCGTCATCCCCGACAACGCCACCCGCCTCATCCAACTCCGCACCGGCGAAATCCAAGGCATGGACGGCCTCGACCCCAACGACCTCCCCGTTGTCCAAGCCGACAAAAACCTCCAACTCCTCTCGACCCCCGGCCTCAACGTCGCCTACCTCAGCTTCCACTGCGACAAAGTCCCGCTCGCCGCCCGCCGCGCCATCGCCGCCGCCATCCGCAAAGACGACCTCGTCAAAGCCGTCTACCGCGGCGCCGGTATCGTCGCGAAAAATCCGCTGCCTCCTTTCATCCCCGGCCACAACGAAAACACTCCTCCTACTCTGAAATCTCCAATCTCCAATCTCAAATCTCCTCTCCGCCTCCAAGTCATGACCAACCCGCGCCCCTACTTGCCGAATCCCCTCCGCGCCGCCGAAATGATCAAGGCCGACTGCGCCCAAGCCGGCATCCCCATTGAAATCATCCCCAACGAATGGGGTGCCCACCTCAGCCGCACCCAACGCGGCGAACACGAACTCGCCCTCCTCGGCTGGGTTGGCGACAACGGCGACGCCGATAATTTCCTCTACGTTCTTTTGGACAAAGACACCGCCACGCTCGGCAGCGCGCTGAACATCTGTTTCTGGAAAAACGACAAGTACCACGACCTCATGCTCGCCGCCCGCCGCGAAACCAACCCCGGCAAGCGTGCCGAGCTTTACCGGCAATCCCAAGAGATCATCGCCGACGAAGTCCCCATGGTCCCCCTCGCCCACGCCCAAAACATGATCGCCCTCCGCGCCAATGTCACCGGCGTCCTCCTCCAACCCAACGGCGACGTCTTCTTCCACAAGGCCGTTACGCCTTGATCCCACACCCCTCGCACACAATCCCAACGTAGTGCGGCCTGTCCGAAGCATATTGATGCCGGTACGCTGTCTTCACCTCGCCGTCCTTCAACAAGAACGCTCCCGGCATCTGCCACGGATCGCCCTTGGGAATTCCCTGCCAATGCCCCTGAAAAATCCCAGCCCCAATCCCGCGCAGCCAAACCTTCAATCCCAACAACTGCCGTAACGTCCCCCGCTTCAACTCAAACGCCCGGTAAAGTTCCTTCCCCGGATCACTGATCGCCAACGCATCCTGCAACCCATACTTCGCGATGAACGGCGCCCACTGCCCCGGCTCCGCCATGTGCACCAACACAATCTCCGCGCCCAGCTTTTCGATGTCCCGCCGCCGCCGACTCAAGTCCGCCAAAGCCTCCCGGCAAAACGCACAGCCCAAGTGTCGCAAGAACACCAGCAATACCGGCTTCCGCTTTGACCGTTCCAGTAATTCCACGCGCGTCATCTGCTTGCTCCCCTCCTGGGAGGGGTTGGGGGTGGGTGTTGTTCCTTTCTCATTCATCCAGCGCCAACTCCAACTGCGGTTCGTACCGGCCGCTCATGACTTTCGCCTTCCAACCGTTCCGCTGCAACCACCGCACAAACTCCGTGCCGTCCCCGTGCGTCGCAATCACGTTCTCCGCCCCGGTAGCCTTCACCGTCGCCACCAATGCCGGCCAATCCGCATGATCGCTCAACACAAACCCCCGCTCCACTCCAAACCGCTTCGTCGCATACGGCAACGCCATCCAGCCCGACGCAAACGCCGTCGCCCCGGCAGCCTTCCCACCAATCACCAAACACCCCGGCGTCACCCGCCGGCCCACCTTCGGCAACTCCACCCTCGCGCGCCGGTACGCTGCCACAAATTTCATCACCTCCGCGCCCACCACCACCGGCCCGATCGAATGATCCACCCCGGCGATCAACCGCTGCGCCTTCCCCAACGCATACGCCCCGATCACACTCGTCACCCCGCGCTCCCGGTTCGCGCGCCACCACGCATTGATCTCCGCGAAAATCTCCGACTGCGGCCGCCACTGAAACACCGGTCGCCCAAATGTATTCTCCGTGATGAACGTATCGCAAACTACCGGCTCAAACGCCTCACAAGTCCCATCCGGCTCCGTCTTGTAATCCCCGCTCACCACCCACACCTCACCCCGGTACTCCACCCGCACTTGAGCCGACCCCAAAATATGTCCCGCCGGATGCAACGATACCTTCACCCCATCCATCACCACCGGCTTCCCAAACGGCACCGCCTCAATCGCCGCCCCCCGCGCCACCCGTTCCCGCAACACCACCGCCCCGGTCGTGCTCGTCAGGTAAGACTTCGACCCCGGCCGCGCATGATCCGAATGCGCATGCGTCACCACCGCCCGCGCCACCCCCCGGCAAGGATCGATGTAAAAATCCCCCGCCGCGCAATACAACCCCGCCCGGGTCATCTCCAGCAACTTCGTCATCGCAGCAAATGCTGCAATGCCGCGTCGAGATTCGCAAACCGAAACCGGTACCCGCTGCCCTCCAGCTTGAACGGGAACACTTGCTGGCTCGCGAGCAGAAGCTCACCGGCCATCTCACCAAAAACCAATCGCGCGACCGGGTCGGGCATCGGGAAAATCGCCGGACGTCCCAGCGCTTTGCCGAGCGCCTTGGTGAATTGTTTGTTGGTCACCGGCTGCGGCGACACCACATTCACCGGGCCGCGCAGGTCTTCCGCCGTCAGCGCGTGGCGAATCGCTCCCACCGCGTCATCCAGCGCCACCCAACTCCAGAACTGCCGGCCGAACCCCACGATTCCACCGGCTCCGAGCTTGAAAGGCAACAGCATCTTCGCCAGCGCGCCACCCTTCGCGCTCAACACGACGCCGAACCGCAAATTCACCACCCGAATCCCTTTCTCGCTGGCCCGTTTCGTCGCCACTTCCCAATCGCGCACCACCTCAGCCAGAAACCCGGTCCCCATCGCGCTATTCTCGTTCAGCGGTTCCGTTCCCCGGTCGCCATAAAATCCAATCGCCGAAGCGCACACGAAAACCTTCACACTGGCCGGTAATACCTCACAAAGCTCGCGTGTCCGCGCCACGCGACTCTCCCGAATCGCCGCCTTCTTCCGCTTCGTCCACCGCCCCGCAATCGGCTCGCCCGCAAGATGGACAACCGCCTCGCAACCGTCTGGAGGGCGCGGCTCCCTCCGCGCCGCCCGGATCACCTCATGCCCGTCGCGTTCCAACACTTCCACCAACGCCGTCCCAATCAACCCATGACTACCGGTCACAAAGATTTTCATCGTACCCGTTTGGATGCACCCACAACCACCGGCGTCGCAACTTCTCGCTCCCTTTCACACATCGATGAGGAAGACTTTCACGTCTCGCTGCAAGCCTTGATGTGGTTCAAAACCCGCAGATGGATCCGGTGGATGATGTAGTCCGACCACCATTGCCAGTAGCGCTCCGGCCACATGTGATGCCGGTACCATGTCGTCCCCTCGAGTCGCGTGCGGCCATCCGGTAACGCTTCCAACCGGAACTGCCCGCGCTCGCTCACCAAAAAACCCTCCAAGTGCGGTGGATGCACCGCGGCGTACGGCGTCCACTCTTCCATCGGCGGCGGGTTCTGCGTCACGCCAAAGCGCAGCAGACGCGGCGCGTCCCAGACTTCGATCGGTTCCACGAAAGGTCCGGTTGTGAACACGCAGTGCCGAATCGCTCCCGGGCCGGTGCC
>OMJI01000241.1 GCA_900299315.1 Verrucomicrobiota bacterium
AGTTGGTTAAAATCGCGCTTCAATCCTTTGGAGTTTCCCATACTCCTTTGGACACCGTAAACCCAAGACTGTTCACTATATTATACAGGTATCAATAGAAGGCGAAGATAGTCGTCTTCCCTCCATACTCAGACATGAGAGGCCAGTCGCAAGACTGGCCTCTTGCTTTTTCTAGGGGCTACATCCTAGAGTGCACGGGTGACGAACTTGGCCGGAACTTTGTTCCTCGTGGGGACGCCGATTGGAAATCTTGAGGATGTCTCCATGCGCGCCGTTCGAGTACTCAAGGAGGTAGACTTGATAGCTGCTGAGGATACGCGGCATTCAGGAAAGCTTTTGGCTCATTTTGAAATCCGCAAGCCACTCGTTAGCTACCACGAATTTAATGAGGCAAAGCGAACGGCCGAGCTGGTTCAACGACTTGAACATGGCGCCAGTGTTGCCGTTATCACGGACGCCGGCATGCCCAGTATTTCGGATCCCGGGCAAAGGCTGGTGAGCGCTGCGGTAGCGCGCGGCATACCAGTTCAAGTTGTGCCGGGTCCCTCGGCCGTCACCATGGCGGTGGCCTTGGCTGGATTTAGCTCCGGGAGGTTCTTATTTCATGGTTTCCTGCCGCACAAGGCCGGCCAACGCTGCCGGGTGCTGCAATCGCTCGCTCCCCTGCCCTATTCGCTCGTGTTTTTTGAGTCACCATTTCGTACTCTAGCCTCGTTGCAAGACATGCGTGACGCCTTGGGCGACCGGCGTGCGATGGTGGCGCGCGAACTCACCAAGAAATTTGAAGAGGTGCTTCGCGGTAAACTGTCAGAGTTGATTACGCAACTCGGCAACCGCACAATCAAAGGCGAAGTGACTGTCGTTGTGGAGGGAGCGGATCAATGAAGATGTCGACTGCCAAGACGTTAGCTCAGTGGCTGTGTCCGGCCGGCATGGCGCTATTAACTTCCTGCGGAACGATACAGCCCCGCATTACCGAAGTCTCTCATCGAAAATACGTGGTCAATATCCCGCCCGAGGACCAGCGTTTGTTTACTCGCGACCGCGCATCGCAGTTTCAGACCGAAATTCGAGCAATCCCGGCTGTAAAACAGCGCGAAGAGTTTGTCGTCCGTTGGGCAGCCTACCGGGCCGCGGTTGTGAAACTCGAATACCGGCAGGTCAGTCGACCGGGTGAACTACGCCAGCAAACGCAAACCATCAGAGGCCAACACACGGCCAAGTTTGTCGTCGGCGGACAGGAATTTGCCGAGGGCGGAATCATATCGGCTTGGCGCGCCTCGCTGTGGGATGAATCCGGCACTGTCGTCGCCGAGATGAAATCTGCCCTCTGGTGAACATGCGCACTGTCCTCGAAGGCCTTGATCAAACTCTTCAAACCCATCCACGAAGGGTGGCCATCTACTGGGGTGACGAGAAGATTACGTACCGGGCCCTTGAAAATCATATCCGGACATTTGCCTCGAACTTGCGGCTCCAAACATCTCTCACTCCCGGCGCGCGGATCGGAATCCTACTGCGGAACTGCCCGGAGTTCATCTACACGCTGTACGCCATCTTGAAGTCTGGAGCCGTTGCGGTTCCGATCAACACTTTCCTCAAGGCGCCGGAAGTCCAACACATCGCTACCGACTGTCAGCTCGCGGCGCTGGTCGCCGGACTGGAGTTCGCAGAGGTTACTGCCAAACTCGCCGGGGTGCCCGTCATCCCGGTGAGTGCTTTGGCAGCTCCCTCGACAACCCAACCGGCATGGTCCCATCCCAAACCTACCGATCTGGCGGTCATCATCTACACCTCGGGCACTACCGGTCGCTCCAAGGGGGCGATGCTGACGCACGCCAACTTTGCCGGCAATGTGAAGAGTTGCATCGAAGCTTTGGAGGAGACTCCGCGGGACCGGATGACGCTGCTGCTCCCGATGTTTCACAGCTTCATGCTGACGGTCTGCATTTTCACTCCACTGTCGATGGGAGCCGGGATCGTGCTCATCAAGTCTGTCCAGCCCTTCAAGCTCGCGTTGCGGGAGATGATCCGCCGTCGGGCGACAGTGTTCGTGGGTATCCCCCAAATCTTTCAAGCGTTAGCCCAAGCCCCGATTCCGTTCTGGGTTCACTGGGTGTTGCGCATACGGATCGCCGTATCCGGCGCCGCTCCCCTGCCCCGCGAAACTCTCGATGTCTTCGCGCGCAAGTTCCGCTTTCCGCTGCTGGAAGGCTACGGCTTGAGCGAGGCGTCGCCGGTTGTGTCATTCAATCCCATCCGTGGCGTCCGCAAGGCCGGTTCCGTTGGTTTGCCCCTGCCGGACATTGAAGTCGAGATCTTCGACGAGGCTGACCAACCCTTACCGATCGACCAGGTCGGCGAGATTGTCGTGCGCGGTCCCAATGTGATGCAGGGGTATTACAACCAGCCCGACGAGACAAAATCTGCGCTCCGCGGCGGCTGGCTCCATACCGGTGACATGGGCAAGAAAGACGCGGACGGCTACATTTACATCGTCGACCGGCGCAAGGAGATGTTCCTTGTCCGCGGCATGAACGTCTATCCACGCGAGATCGAAGAAGTCATCTACCGCCTGCCACAGGTCCGCGAAGCGGCCGTTGTAGCCAAGCCGGACGAGAAACGCGGCGAAGCGGCGGTGGCATTTGTGGTGCCGGTCGAGGGCCAGACACTCACGCCGTCCGCCATCTTGCAGCACTGCCGGGCGAATCTCGCCGATTACAAGCTCCCCAAAGAAATCCGCGTGGTGAACGAACTGCCCCACACCGCGACAGGCAAGATTGCCAAGCTGGAGCTGAAGAAGTTGATTTGACTACCACCGCTTGCAGGTGGCCCGGTAGCTCTCCACGTTGCGCTTGAGTTCGCTCACGCTGTCGCCGCCGAACTTTTCCAGCAACGCCGCCGCCAACTCGATCGCTACCACCGCTTCCCCAATCACGGCCGCCGCCGGCGCAGCGCACACATCGGACCGCTCGACCGCGCCTTTGACTTCCGTACCGGTCTTGATATCGACGGAACGCATCGGCTTCATCAGGGTTGAGAGCGGCTTCATGGCGGCGCGGACGACGACCGGCTGGCCATTTGTCATCCCGCCCTCGAAACCACCGGCATTGTTCTGCGTACGCGTGAGAAGTCCCTCATGGGCCGGCAGGATCTCATCGTGAACTTGCGAACCAAAACGCCGGGCCGCCTCGAATCCCAAGCCGGTCTCGACACCCTTGATCGCCTGGATGCTCATCAGAGCGCGCGCCAGGTTGGCGTCTAGCTTGCGATCCCACTGCACGTGGCTGCCGAGCCCAATTGGCGCACCGGTCGCCACCACTTCAAAGACGCCGCCGAGAGTATCGCCTTCCGACTTCGCCTGGTCGATGGCCTCGATCATCTTCTTCTCGGCGACCGGGTCGGCACAGCGGACTTCGCTGGCCTCGCTGCGTTCGCGAATCTGGCCGAGTGTTAAACCGTCCGTGCTGGCCTTGACCGAGCCAAGTTCCACCAGATGCCCGACCACATCCATCCCAACCTCAGCCAAAAGAAGCTTACACACCGCGCCGATGGCGACGCGCATGGTGGTTTCGCGGGCACTGGCGCGCTCGAGAATATCGCGGGCATCCTGCCGGTCGTACTTCAAGATACCGGTCAGGTCGGCATGACCCGGTCGGGGTTTGGTGACCGGTGGCAGGTCGTTGATCTTGAAATCCTTGTTCTTGACCATCAAGGTGACCGGCGAACCGATGGTTTCGCCGAGCCGGATCCCGGAGAGAATTTCTGCGGTGTCCGTCTCGATCTTCATCCGGCCGCCGCGACCGTAGCCCTTTTGTCGCCGCGCCAAGTCGCCGTTGATGGCTTCCAGCTTGAGCTTAATCCCCGCCGGCAGGCCTTCGATGACTCCGATGAGACATTGGCCATGCGACTCCCCGGCCGTGAAATAACGCAGTTGTGGCATCCCTATTCCTTTATCAAAAGCCGCATGTACCAGTCCACCAATTCCCGCCCGTAGAACACCCACAAGACCGCCGCGGCGGCTATGTACGGGCCATACGGGATCCGCCCGCGCATTTCTCGCAACCGAAGAATAATCAGTCCCAATCCCACCACCGATCCCAGCAGCGAGGAAACCATGAGTGTGAACAGCGCCGGCTTCCAGCCCAGAAACGCGCCGATACCGGCCATCAGTTTCACATCACCAAATCCCATGGCTTCCTGTGGCAGGATTAACAAGTCGGTTGTGGCGCGAATCGGGCCGACAGTCGTTAGTTCAAACTGCTCCTCGCCGAGATAGAGATGCGTCTCCGACACACGCACATCCACGTCGGCCAACGTCTTGTCGGCGAACGTCAAAGTCGCCGCTCGAAACCGAATCCGGTCGCTGTCGCGCATGAACAACTCCTCCCACTTCACAACTTCGTCCTGTACGGTCAGCTGTTTGTCGGCGATCGTGACAACCGTGCCGAGTTCGAGCGGAACCTTCCGTCGACCAAACGCCAGTTTGCCAACCTCGACGATGGCCCACACGGAAAGCCCGCCGACGAGCAAACCGACGAACGACCACACGAGCCCGAGATACCAGACAGTTTCCCCCACCAGCGGCGGGAAGGCCGTTGCAAGGACCAAGCCGGCAACGCAGCCGCCGAGAGTGATTTCGTCGGGGATGATGTAGTGTTCAAAGTCGATAAACGTGGCGACCAGCAACCCGGCAATAAACAGCCAGAAAATCGGGATGAGCCAGCCGGTAAACTTCAACCAGACCGCGAGGAAAAAAAGACCAGTCACCAATTCAACCAAAGCGTACCGGGGCGAGATACGCACAGCGCAGTTACGGCACCGGCCACGCAGAATCACGTAGCTGAGGATGGGAATGTTGTCGAACCACTGGATTGGCTCCTTGCACTTCGGGCAGTGTGACGGCGGGCGGACGATGGATCTGCCGCGCGGCATGCGGTGGACGCAGACGTTGAGAAAACTCCCCACCACCGCGCCGAAGATGAACACGATGCAATCGAGGTAAAGTTTCAAACCGGGGCTCATCGTTCGTCTCCGTAAACGGCTTGGCGCAAGGCCCCGCGCATGACATCCACCGGCGCAGTTTGTTGGGTCCACAGCTCAAATGCCCGGGCTCCTTGATGCAGGAGCATGCTGAGGCCGTTGGCAGCCCTCGCGCCGGTAGCCTTCGCAGCCCGGAGCAGTTCGGTTTCCGGTGGGTTGTAAATGGTGTCGTAAACCAGGTGGCGGCCCCCCGGCTTGAGGTTCAGTGTCTCACCGGGCTTGAGCCCGACCGACGTGGCGTTCACGATCAACTCCACATCGTCCAAGACTGCCGGGACCTCTGCCAGCGACAGCACATGACATCGTTCCCGCATCGTGTCGAGTTTGGCAGCGGTACGATTTGCCAGATAAACCTTACCGGCCCCTTCCAAAACACATTTGGTCGCCAAGGCCCGACCGGCTCCGCCGGCGCCAACAATCAAGATTCGGCGGCCGGTGGGGTTAAACCCAAAATCCTCTGCCAGTGCCTTGGTGAATCCGTAGCCGTCAGTGTTATAGCCGCGCATCCGACCGGATGGTTCGAACACGACAGTGTTGACCGCGCCGAGTTGCCGCGCCTCCGGATCAACATCATCCACGATCTCCAAGGCCAATACTTTGTGGGGGACGGTCAGGTTCACGCCGGCAAATCCGAGATCGCGGGCGCCGTAAAGTGCGGAGCGGAGCTTTTGCGGGTCAACCCGGCAGGCAATGTAGGCCCAGTTCAATCCGCAGGCAGCGAATGCGGCGTTGTGCATCGCCGGTGAAGCGGTGTGCGCAATCGGGTCGCCGAATACGGCGGCGATTCGGGTTGAACCGTTGATCTGCATGCCCGGCTATAATACGCGGGAAAGCAGGCTGTTGAGAAGCGTGAGTGTGGGCTGCGGGAAGACGCCTAAGAGGATGACAGCCAACGCCACCAAGCCGAGCGCGGCGTTGAGGTAAGTGGGCGTTTCGATGCGCGAATCGTCCGCAGCCGCCTCGACGTACATGTGCTTGAGGACGATCAGGTAGTAGTAGAGTGACACAGCGCTCATCAGGATCCCTACCACCACCAGCCAGAGCAGCCCGAAATGCCGCGCGTCTTGGCCGACTGCCGCTGCGAAGAGATAGAATTTACCGAAGAAGCCGCCCAAGGGAGGCACCCCGGCCAGCGATAGAACGAAGATCAGCATTAGCAGGGACAGGAGCGGCGCGCGCTTGGCCATTCCGTTGAAATGGGTCAATTCCTCCCCACCGGCCCGCGCGGACAAGGCCGCGACCACGCCAAACGCCCCGAGGTTGGTCAGGGCATAGACGATGATGTAGAACATGACGGAAGTAGCACCGGTCAACCCGGCAGCGATTAGCCCAATGAAAATGTACCCAGCGTGGGCGATGCTCGAATACGCCAACAACCGCTTCACGTTGCGCTGCACGATGGCGGCACAATTCCCGAGTACCATGCTGAGCACGGCCACCACGGCCAAGAGCATTGCCCAGCCGGACGCAAACTTGCCCCACAAAGCCGAGCCGGCACCCCCGGCAAATCCGAGCAGCAAGACCTTCGTGAGCACGAAGAAGCTGGCCACTTTCGACCCGGTTGCGATGTAGGCGGCTACCGGTGTCGGGGCGCCCTCATAGGCGTCAGGCGCCCAGAGGTGGAACGGTACCACCGCCACCTTGAAACCGAATCCGATGAGGATCATCAACAGGCCGACGCCCAGTAGCGGCGTCAGCGAGCCGGTCATCAATTCACGGATGTTCGTGGTTCCGGTCACTCCAAACACAAGGCTCAGACCGAATAACAGGAACGCCGACGAGATGGCGCCGAACATGAAGTATTTCAGGGCGGCTTCCTGCGACCGGAGCCAGCTCTTGTGAAACGCGGTCAGGATGTAGAGGCAGAGGCTGGTGAGTTCGAGTGCCACAAAAATGGTGATCAACTCCTCTGTCGCGACGAGCAGCATCATGCCGACCGCGCCGAAGAGCATCGTGGCGAAGTACTCCCCGACGTGCCGGCCCACATCGTATTCGAGCGAGATCAGCGCGGTTAGCGCCGTGAGGATGATGAGCAGCAGCTTGAACAACAATGTAAGGTCATCCACCACCAACGTCCCGCCCAATAAACGCTGGGATCCATTCCCGAGCATCTGACACACGGGAATCGCCGCCAAGATAAGCCCGACAATCGTCAGGACGCCCACCGCGCGGGTCCGCTCGCGACCGCCTTCGCGCCGCAGCCAACCCAAGTCGAGGGCCAAGGCAAACAGCGCCGCCAGGACCAGCACGATCTCCGCACTCAACCCGCGCGCGATATCGAGATAAGTAGCGTCCATCAGTGCAGCCCTCGCAGGAAGAGTTCTACGTTCGGTTTGATCATGTTCATCATGATGGACGGATAGATACCCAAGATGACCAGCAGCGCCATTAGGATCACGGCTGCGGCTTTTTCCGGTAAGGAGATTGGCGGCAATTCGTGACCGTGTCCGTCCTCCGCATGGTCGTGATGTCCGCCGTGATCATCCTTTTCCATGAACACTTTGTTGTTCGCGTTCAAAATGTAAGCGACGGTGATTGGGATGCTCAGGGCCGCGCCGAGAGCCAACCACGGGCTCATCGCAAATGCGCCAATCAAGACTTGGATTTCCGCTACGAACCCGCTGAAGCCCGGCATGCCCATCGACGCCGCGCCGCCGATGACGAACGTCACGCAGGCGAAGGGAATCGCCTTGCGCAGCCCGCCTAGTTCATCCAGTTGCCGGGTATGCGTGCGGTCGTAAACCATCCGGCCAACGACGGCGAACAAGAGGCTCGCGACAATCCCGTGCGAGAACATCTGCAACACCGCACCGGAGACACCGATCACGTTCAGCGTCACCAAGCCGAGCAAGACGAAGCCCATGTGGCTGACGCTGGAATAACCGATGATGAATTTGAAATCTTTCTGCACCAGCGCCACCGCCGCACCGTAGATGATGCCGACAATCGCGAGCACGGCGATCCACCATTTCCAATGCTCCAACCCTGCCGGGAACAACATCATGGACGCGCGCAGGCACCCGTACGCGCCGAGTTTCATCACGACGCCGGCCAGCAACATGGAAGCGGCTGTCGGCGCTGCAACGTGGCCGGTCGGTGCCCAGGTATGGAACGGCCACATACCGGCGAGGACCGCAAACCCGGCAAAGGCCAACGGGAAGATCCAGACTTGGATTTCGCGAGCCAGCGGATGCTTGGCCAGTTCGAGCATGTCGAACGTCTGCCCACCGGCCGCGAAGAAAGCCGCGAGGATGGCGATGAAGACCAAGGCGCTGCCAACAAAGGAATACAGGACGAGCTTCATCGCGCCGTATTCCTTACGGGTTGAGCCCCAGATCGCGATGATGAAGTATTTCGGGATGATGGCGAGTTCGTAGAACACGAACAGGAGGAAGAGATCCATCGCCATGAACACGCCGTAGACGCCGGCAATCAGCACGAGGAAGAAGGCGAAGAACTCTTTCGTGCGGCTCTCAATGTTCCAACTGAAAAGAATGCCGGTGACGCACACAAAGCCGTTGAGCACGACTAGCGGCAAGCTGATGCCGTCCACCGCCAGATGATACCGGGAATGCAGCGCCGTGATCCACGGGACATCCCGCAAGTGGACGAACCCGCTCCCGGTCTCCGCCACCAAGCCGGTCACGATGGCGTCGTAGTGAAAATAGTCGCGCAGCGCCACGGTCAAACCCACCAAGCCGGTCAGCAGCGCGACCCAGCGGATGAGGTTCTTGGCCTCCCGCGGCAGGAGCAGCACCAAACCGGCGCCGATCAACGAGGAATAAATTGTCCAGTCAGTGTGCATGGCTTAGCGAACAAGCGTCAGCATGATCTCCGGAGTGCGTTCAAACAGTTTCACCAAGTTCACCACCGCGTGATTCGAGGCGTCGAGCAGCGGCCCGGGATAAACGCCGATGCCAAACATGAATACCATCAGCACGGCGACGATGAAGATCTCGCGGCCGGTCATATCGGGGAGGCTTTTCCATTTCTCGTTGAGCGGGCCGAAGCACACTTTCTGCATCATCAACAGCAGGAACACGCCGGTCACCACCAGACCAATCAGGGAAACCAACGCCGCCCACGGGACGACCGGGAACGCGCCCTTGAAGACCATGAACTCGCCGACGAACCCGTTCAACCCCGGTAGACCGAGCGAGGAGAACATCGAGACACCCAGAATGCCGGCATAGACGGGCATGATTTTGCGTAGCCCACCGTACTCCGCCAGCTTGCGAGTGTGAGTGCGTTCGTAGATGCAACCAACCATGAAGAACAATGCCGCCGAGCTGATGCCGTGGTTGAACATCTGCAGGACGGCGCCGTTGAGCGCCGCCGCTTTTTCGTTCACCAGATCCTTCACGCTCGGGGCCGCCGCTGCAGCCGCGAAAATGCCGAGCATGGCGTAGCCCATGTGATTGACCGACGAGTAAGCGACGACGCGCTTGAAATCTGTCTGCCCCAACGCCGCATACGCGCCGAAGACAATGCTCGCCACGGACAGGAACAAAAGGATGTTCAGGTTGATGGCCACCTCATCCGGGAAGATTGGCAACACGACTCGCAGGAAACCGTATACGCCCATCTTCAGCAAGACAGCCGCCAGCAACATCGAACCGCCGGTCGGCGCCTGCGTGTGCGCATCTGGGAGCCACGTGTGGAACGGCCAGATCGGCACCTTGATGGCGAAACCGAGGAACGTCGCCCAGAACAGGATGTTTGCGAAGCACTCGGCAGTCAGATGGAGGCCGGTGGTCTTGTTGATGTCGCCGACGAGCACGCCGATGGCACGGCCGAGTTCACCGGTCTGTGCGATCTCCCTGAGTTGCACGAAGTCGAAGCTACCGGTCGCCAGGTAGATGAACCCGAACGCGAGCAACATCCCCACGCTACCGGCCAGCGTGTAGAGGAAGAACTTGAATGATGCATACGTCCGCTCTTCCGCGCCCCAGATGCGAATCAGGAAGAACATTGGAATCAGGCCGATCTCCCAGAAGATGAACCAGTGGAAGAAATTCAGCGCGGTGAAGACGCCGAACATGCCGGCTTCCAGCAGCAGGAACAGGAAGAAGAACAGCTTCACGCTGCGGTCCTGATTCCAATGAGCCAGCAAGGCCAGCGGCGTGATCAAGCCGGTCAGCAAGACCATCGTGATGCTCAATCCATCCACGCCGAGGTAGTAGTCCACATGCAACGTCGGAATCCACGCCGCGCGCTCGACGAACTGCAGCCCCGCATCCGGTCGGAACTGGCTCCAGATGCACAACGCGAGACCGAACGAGAACAAACTGGCCAGCAGCGAGACTATCTTGATGGTCTTATCCGCCGATTTCGGCAGCAGGAGCACGAGCCCCGCCCCAATCAGCGGCGCGAACGTGATGAGTGTGAGATAGGGAAAGTTCATTTCACGAAATACACGACCAGCAGCAGGACAACACCGACCGCCATCACGCGCAGGTAATTCTGCACCCGGCCATTTTGGAGCTTGGCCAGAATCCTGCCGGAGCCGCGCACGCCGTCGCAGCCGGCATCGAAGGATCCGTTGATGATCAAGTCATCCCCCACCAGACGGACGACTTGGGAGATGCCCCACGCCACCCACGCGATGGCGTGCAGGATGCCGTCCACCACCGCCTTGTCGACCGCACGGAAGAAGACGCCCAGCGCCATGGTCAACCGGATGATTGTCGCCTCGTAGAGTTCGTCGATGTACCACTTGCGATTCAGCGCCGTGAACAGACCGCCCAACTTCACCGCGAGCGGGTCGGCGTCGGTGGCGTGTTCCATCGTTTTGCGTCCGTAAATCAGCCAGCCAAGGAAGATGCCAAACAAGCCCACGCCGATGGAGAGCCAGAGCACCAAGTTGCTGTGCTCCGGTGAGTGTTCCTCGGGCGCGAGATAGTGATGGAACAGGTTGTCGTGAAACCACGGCGTGCCGAGCCAGCCCATGAACAGGGCGAAAATCGAAAGGACCGCAATCGGCAGCCACATGTTCCATGGAACTTCGTTCGGTTCGTGACCGCCGTGGCCATGCCCGTGGTCGTCATGAGCATGACCGTGGCCGTGATGGCTCTCTTCCCCACCCCGCCACTTACCGGCAAAGACCATGTACATCTGCCGCGTCATGTAGAACGCGGTCAGGAAGGCCGCGAATGTCGCCAAGCCCCAAGCCGCCTTGTTGTGGTGGAATGTTTCGAGCAGCACCTCATCCTTGCTGAAGAAGCCGGCCGTCAGCGGGAAACCCGACAGGGCGAGGTACCCGGTGAAGTAACACCAGAAGGTGATCGGCATGTACTTCTTCAAGCCGCCCATCTTCCGCATGTCTTGTTCGTGATGCGTGCCGATAATCACACAACCAGAACCGAGAAACAGCAGCGCCTTGAAGAACGCGTGCGTCAGCAAGTGAAACTGCCCCGCCACAAACCCACCGGCTCCCAGCGCCATCACCATGAAGCCAAGTTGCGAACAGGTCGAGTACGCCAGCACGCGCTTGATATCGAATTGCGCCACCGCGATTGTCGCCGAAAACACCGCGGTGATGCACCCCACCCACATGACAAAATCCATGACCCAGTCACCGGCGCCCGCCGTGAACACCGGGAACATCCGCCCCACCATAAACACACCGGCCGCCACCATCGTCGCGGCGTGGATCAACGCGGAGACCGGCGTCGGGCCTTCCATCGCATCCGGCAACCACACGTGCAACGGGAACTGCGCGCTCTTGCCCATCGCACCGATGAACAACATGAGCGCAATCGTCCCCGCGACGCTCAAGCCCCACCAGCCGGTCAAGGTCGCCAGGCCGCCAGCCTGTTGCAGCGCACCGGTGCCCTCGGCGGTGTAGAGGTTCAAGGTGCCGGTATGCTGATAAAGCATCAGGATGCCGATGAAGAAACCCACGTCGCCCACGCGGGTCGTGATGAACGCCTTCTTCATCGCCGCCGCCGCGCTTGGTTTGAAATACCAGAACCCGATCAGAAGATAGCTGCACAACCCGACCAACTCCCAGCACATGAACAGAAGCAGGAGGTTGTTGGAGACGACCAAGCCGAGCATCGACGCGGCGAACAACGACAGGAAGCAGAAGAACCGGGTGAAGTTCTCGTCATCGTGCATGTAGCCGGTGGCGTTCACGAAAATCCAGAACCCCACAAACGTCACCATCGCCGCCATGCCGGCTGTCAGCGGGTCGAGCACAAAGCCGAGGTCCAACGACGTTGTGCCGAACTTGAACCACGTGAAATTGGCAATGCCGCGCGCGACCTCTTCGTGATGCCCACCGCCCAGTGTGGCGAAGAAGGCGCGCAAGGCGAATGCGCAGGAGATGCCCATCGCACCGATGGTCAGCGTTGCGGAAAGTTTGCGAGCCGGCTTCTTCAAGAGCGACTGAATCGCCGCCGCAACAAGCGGAAAGAAGGGAATCAGCCACTGCTGGCTGGCGAGATGGTTCAGATGTTCCGCGTGTTCCATGCTATCCCTTCAACGCCTTCATTTCGTCGACATCCACCGACCGGTAGTGCCGGTAAATCGCGATCACCAACGCCAAGCCCACCGCCGACTCCGCCGCCGCAATCGTCACGGCAAAGATCGCGAACATCTGTGCGGTCAGCGTCGCGAACACCTTGAAATGCCAGAACGCGACGAGGTTCAAGATTGCCGCGTTGAACATGATCTCGATGGCCATAAGAACGATGATTGCGTTCCGCCGGGTCAGCGCCCCGGCAAGCCCGACCGCGAACAAGATTGTCGACAACGCCAAGTAATGTCCCAAGGTGATATTCATCGGCGTCGCATGACCTCCTCCAGCGCGATGACCACCGCTCCAATCAGCGCCGCCGTCAGCAGCACCGCCATCGCTTCAAACGGCACCACCCAATCCGCCACGAGCGCCTTGCCGATCTCCGCTACGGATGAATTGGCCTGCGTGGTCGAGGTTGCAGCCGTCACGCTGTCGGCCTTGATCGCTTGGAGAACAAATGCCGCGACTGCGGCCGCAATAACACCACCCGACCACCACTTCATCCCGAAGACTTCCCGGGGGCCTTCTGTGCCGGTCACATTACGCGTCAGCATGATCGCAAACAGAATGAGCACCGCGACCGCGCCGATGTAGATCAGGATTTGCACCGCACCGAGAAAATCCGCCCGGAGCAGGAAGTAATGCGCGGCGACGCCCAGGAAAAAGAGAATCAACGACAACACGCAATGCACGAGGTTGCGGAGCGTCACCGCGAGAAAAGCGCCGAGCAAGGTGATGGCGGAGATGATCCAGAAAGCGTAGTTCATGTTTAGTCAGCGTACCGGTAAACGCGCTTCTCAATCTGCTGCGGCGCGCCGACCTTCGTCAGCACAAGCCACGCAATGAACAGCAAGACCGCTGTGACGACCCACGCCAGCGGTTTCGGGTTGATGAAGTGGTAAAGAGCCGCCGCGAGGACGTTGACGATGGACATCGGCAGCAGGACTTTCCACGCAAACCCGAGAAGTTGATCGACGCGGATCCGGGGCCACGTACCGCGAATCCAGATAATCACGAAAATGATCGACATCAGCTTGGCGAAAAACCAGAACGCCCCCACCAGCCAGCCAATGTATTTCAAGTCGTTACCGGGGCCGTTGTAACCGCCGAGGAACATCGTCGCCGTGATCCCGGCCATCGCCAACGCGGCGAGATACTCGCCAAGCTGGAAGAGGGCAAACTTGAAGCCGCTGTACTCGGTATGGTAGCCGGCAATGATTTCCGATTCGGCTTCCGGGATGTCGAACGGCGTGCGCGCCGACTCCGCCATCGCGCCGATGACGAACAACACAAACCCGACAAATCCCCACGGGCGAAACACAAACCAGTTGGTGATGTTGAGCAATCCCCCACCCTGCGCCTGCGCGATGGCCGTGGTGGAAAGCGAACCGGCCGCCATCACGACGACGACCGCCGCAAGAACCATCGGCACTTCATAGGAGACGACTTGAGCAACGGCGCGCATCGCGCCGAGCAACGAGAACTTGTTGCGCGATGCCCAACCGCCCATGAACAGCGCCAACACACTGGCCGTGCTGATGGCGAAGACGAACAAGACGCCGATGTTCAGGTTTACCGGTATCAACCCGCTACCGACTGGGATCACGGCGAAAAGCAGAATCGACGGAATCACAGCAATCACCGGCGCCAGCCAATGCACGAATCCATCCGCGGCGCGCGGCACAATATCTTCCTTCGTCAGCAACTTGGCGCCGTCGGCGAGTGGTTGCAGGATGCCCCACCGGCCCACGCGATTGGGGCCGAGCCGGTTTTGGATGCGGCCGAGCGCCTTCCGCTCGATGAGCGTGGTGTAGGCGAAGATGGCCGGATAAACCGCAAGCACCAAGCCGATCGGTACCGCTACAGAAACCCAGAACAACACACAATCCGGCACCTTGGCGAACCAGCTGCAACTGCGGAGTAGTTGGTAGAGTTGCTCCATGGCTAGACCTTACCGTCCTCCTTCATCAACTGCTCGAGCATCGAGGCCGTCTCCGCTTCGCCCGGCAAGCACAACGAAAGATCCTTCTCCGAGCCCGCCGCAATCGCATCCGCATAACCCCGGCAATCGTACCCGCAAGCATGGCAATCCGTCTGCGCCATCGCGGCCATCAACTTGTCGGCGAGCGGACGTTCCTTCGCCAGATCCATGCGCTGCTGCATGCCCAACCCGGGATCGTGCCAAGGCGTGTCGCCCGCCGGTGCCGGCTCCGCGGCAGGAGTTTCTGTAGCCGAAGCGTCAGCTTCGGCAGCCTCCCCAACCGAAGCTGACGCTTCGGCTACAGGCGTCGCAGTTCCAGCGCTCCCCCCCGAACTCAAGAATCCCGCCAGCCAGGCTCGTTGCTCCGGTGTAAACGGCGCGTCTTCCGGTATGACAAACTTGCCGGCTGCAGGTGCAGCGACGGGAGCCGGTGCTGGTTTCGGCGCGGCAGGCTTGGGCGCCGCCTTCGCGGCAGGAGCCGGGGCCTTCTTGGTCTTCTTCTCCGCTTCCGCTTTCAATTTCGCGTCAACGGCGGCGGCTTCGGTCGGCTTGATCTTGTTGTAGTAGTCGTTCGACTTGAGCAAGTCCGGCAGATGTTCGATCAGTTCATCGAACCGGCCGTACTGCGACTTCTCGTAGTCGTTGTCCATCTTGATGGCTTCGAACGGACAGACTTCCACGCAAATCTGGCACTGCATGCAGACGCTGATGTCGATGTCGAACACCTTCGGGCGCTGCATCGGTTTGCCCTTCTCGTCGCGATCCATCACGATGTAAATGCACTGCGGCGGGCATTCCGTCTCGCAAATCTTGCAGGCGACGCAACGCATCGCGTCGGGCGTGTTGTCGTAAACCAAGAACGGGAACGTCCGGGAATTCTCCGGCGTCTGGATGCGTTCTTCGGGATACTGGACGGCCACCAACCGGTCTTTGTCGAAGTACGAACCAAAGAAGTTACGGGCCGTGACTGCCATGCCCTTGAAAAGTCCGCCACCGAGGGAGCCCATTAGCGATCAACCTCCCCCAGCACGATGTCGACACTGCCGAGAATGATAACCACGTCCGCCACCTTGTGACCGAGGCACATATCTTCGAGAATGGTCAGGTTGATGAAGCTCGGCGGCCGGACGTGATACCGGTACGGTTGCTTCCCGCCCTTGTCGGACACGAGATAGAAACCGAGTTCGCCCTTGGGCGTCTCGACGCGACCGTAGCCATCGCCTTCCGGTACTTTGAAATTCCGCAGCTTCACTTCCGGCGCAACGAACGGCCCTGCCGGGATATCGCGCAACGCCTGCTGCAAAATCTTGATGCTCTCGCGCATTTCCAGCACGCGCACGTAGTACCGGTCGTACACATCGCCCACGTCGCCAACCGGCACGCGGAAATCAAACCGGGGATACACGCCGTACTTGTCCACCTTGCGGATGTCGTATTCGACGCCGCTGGCGCGCGCCATCGGGCCGGTAATGCTCGCATCGATGGCGAGTTCCTTCGGTAGAATACCGACCTTCTGGGTGCGGGCGAGCAACACCTCGTTGTTGGAGAGCAGTTGCTCAAACTCATCGAGGAATTTCGGAAACTTCGCTGTAATGTCCTTCGCTGCGGCAATCATGTCGTCGGTGAGATCGACGCGCACGCCGCCAAACCGGAAATAATTGCACATCATCCGGGAGCCGCTGACCGCCTCGAACAAATCCAAAATCTTTTCGCGTTCCCGGAACGCATACAATAGCGGCGTGCCCCACGCGCCAAGGTCTTGCAACAGGAAGCCGACGACACAGGCGTGGTTAAGCAACCGGGTCAACTCCGCCATGATGACGCGGATGTATTCGGCGCGCTCGGGCACTTTGATGCCGACAAGCTTCTCGACGGACAATGCATACGCCCAGTTGTTCGCCATCGAGTTGAAATAGTCGAGCCGGTCGGTGTAGGGCATCGA
>OMJI01000242.1 GCA_900299315.1 Verrucomicrobiota bacterium
AGAAGGGCGGTCAAATCTTCACTATCCAACCCGCAGCTACGGTCTATCAGGCCCTGGAGTTGATGGCCAACAAGAACATCGGCGCGGTGGTCGTGTTGGAAAACAACCGGGTCGTGGGCATCTTCTCGGAGCGCGATTACGCCCGCAAGGTTGTGCTCAAAGGCAAAGCGTCGCGGACGACCACAGTGGGCGAGGTGATGACCCGGGAAGTCTTGTACGCCCGGCCCGATGACACCATCGAGGACTGTATGTCGTTGATGACGCAAAAACGCCACCGGCACCTGCCCATCATGGACGGCGAAAAGTTGATTGGCCTCATCTCCATCGGCGACGTTGTGAAAGCGATCATCTCCGACCGCGAGTTCACCATCCGCGAACTCGAACGCTACATCACCGTCGGCCACACGTCCGCGGTGTAGTCACAGATTGCGGGGCTTGTAGAACTGGTACGCTCTCAGCCGCGTATCATCGGGCACGAAGATGCCGGCGCTCTTGGCCGGTAGCTCCACGCGGAAATTGCCGGCTTCCATGCTGACGACCTGCTCGGGGTTGAGGAGGTTCTTCAACGGCAGCGCGTGATAGAGATGGGAGTGCGGCGTGAGTACGATCTGACGCAGTGGCCGGTCGGTGCGGTTGAGGGCGACGAGCGTGATTTCGTTTGGCTTCTCGGTGTAGCGCAGGAAGACCAAACCATCGGATTCCACCGGTAGTATCTTGCCGTGTTGCAGTTCAGGCCGGGACTGCCGGATGGCGATGAGCTGTTTGTAGAATGTCCGCGTATCCAAATCCCACCGGCTCTCGTCCCAGATCATGGGCCGGCGGCAATCGGGATCCGGGCCGCCTTCCGTGCCAATCTCTTCGCCGTAGTAAATCAACGGCACCCCGGGCGTCGTGAATTGCGCGACTAGGGCGAGGCGGCGCAGCGAGGCGTCGGTGATTGTGTGCCGCAACCGGGCCGTGTCGTGGCTCGAAAGCATATTCCACGAATCGAGAGTGCCGGCATGGACATCCCCGGCGACGGAACGAAGTTGGCTGGTCGTGAAATCTCCGTTAAGCCAGCCGAGTAGCGCATCGCGGAAGTAGTAGTTCATCACCCCGGTAAACGTCTCGGGTCCGCACCACTCCCGGGCGTAGCTCATCACTTCGCCAAGCAGCAGCGTCGTCGGGAATCGCGCGCGCATCTCGCGGACAAAGGGCAAGCCGAGATCGACCGCGACGTCAAACCGCCACCCGTCCACACCGAGGTCGAGATACTTCTGCAGGACGCGAAACAGCTCCTCGCGGACATCCCGGTTGGCGAGATTCAACTCCGGCATCTTACCGAAGTCGCGCCAGAACGTGCCGGTGAAAAAGTCCGGGCGGCTCTTGTACCACGGATGAATGTCGCTGACGTGGTTGAAGACCGCGTCGAGAATCAGCTTCATGCCACGCCGGTGCAGCTCCGTCGTGAGCGCGCGCAAGGTCGACTCGTCGCCGAACATCGGGTCGATCGTGAGGAAGTCGGTGGTGTCGTACTTGTGATTCGAGGGCGCGATGAATATCGGGGTGAGATACAACGCGGTCGCGCCGAGGTCCTGGATGTAATCGAGCCGGTCGATGATGCCCTGCAAATCGCCACCGAAGAAATCCCGGCCGCGCGGCGGTTGCGGTGGAATCTCATCCCAGCCGTGCCGGGTGTACTTGGCGTGCTGGTAGGCCGGCAGGGCGAGCTTGGTGGCGGAGGTGTGCGGCTTCCCGATGGCGAAGCGCTCCGGGAAGATCTGGTAAACGATCTGATGACGCATCCAATTCATGGTTCTTTCTTCAACGCGGCAATAGCGTCCCGCGCCGCGAAGCGAACCGTCCAAATCGGATCGTCCAGCAACGGGACGAGCCTCGGAATGGCGCGCCGGTCGCCAATCCGGCCGAGCGCCTGCGCCGCCCGCATTCGGACGATTTCCCGCGGATCGCTCAACAGGCGAATGGCCGGTTGAAAAGCCTCCCGGGCATGGAGATGGCCGAGCGTGTACAACGCGGTGCCTTGGGTCTTCTCGCGGCGGAGCAGGGGCAGAATGTGGGGAATCGCATTCGTCGCCGTCTCAAACCGGGCGAGGAAATATGCGCAGAGCCGGGCTTGGTCATCGTTGCGGGCGGTGTCGATGCCGGTGATCAACAAAGGAATCGAATTGGTGCCGAGCAAGTCGATGAGTTCCTCGACTTTGGCGCGGACGGAAACGTCCGGGCTATTCAGACGAGTCAGCAGGTAGGGGAGCGCGTTCGTGGCTGATTGCTTGAGTTCATCCCAAGCCTTGCCGGCCTCGGGTTTGTCGGAAAGAGCGAGGCGAAATAGTCGCTCAGTCGGGTGGTGTGGATCGACCGGGGCAACACTGTAGGGGCGCTTCTGTGAAGTGCCCATGACGAGATTGCAACGCGCGCTTCGTAGAAGCGCGCCTACAATTGGCGGTGCTTGCGTATCGATCCCGCAACCATAAAACGGCTTCAGCCAAGTCGTGTTGTTGGTCTGACCTTGCGAGTAGGTGTCCTTGCCGGCCAAGTCGAGCAGGACGGCGATGGAACCGTATTCACGCCGGCCACCATCGTGACCCGCGGCTTGAGATTGTTTGGGATCGGTGCCGACGTAGGAATCGTTACCGGACTTGTCCAGCAACAGCGCGAAGGAATTGTTGATGGCCGTGCCTTGCGCGGTGCTGTCGCCGGTGTAGCAGTCGTCACCAGCCCGGTCGATCAGCATGCCGACGCTGTAATCGTGGGCCCCGCCTTGGCAGATGGCGTGCGCCTTGTACGAATCATTACCGGCCAAGTCGGCGAGGATGCCGCTGCTCAAGTGAATCCCGGCGCCCTGACAATATTGATACGCCTCGTACGCGTCATCGCCACCGGCATCGAGCAACATCCCGACCGCATACCAGTAACTCGCGCCTTGGCCGTAGACATCAGCGATGTATCGGTCGTTCCCGGCCAAGTCGCAGAGAATGCCGGTGCCGCCACCCGCGAACGGCCGCATCCCGTAGCCGAAACCTTGGGAGAGCGTGAACTTGTGCCCCGGTAACCAGCCGCAGTCATTTCCGCCCGTCGCAATGTAGGTGTCGTTGCCGGCCACATCGAGGAGCAAGCCGGTACCCTGCACACCGCCAAAGCCCTGCGAAAGATACCGGGCTTCGTACCGGGTATCGCCGCCGCGTTGCCAGAGGATGCCGGTGCCGAATGTCGCCGCGCCCTGGCAATGCGTGTCAGCCTTGAAGCTATCGTGACCGCCGTAATCCGCCAGAATTCCGCAGCCGAAGAAGCCGGCACCTTGCGAGAAATGTTTTGCCTCGTAAACATCGTCGCCACCGCAATCGACGAGAATACCGACGCCGAATATTCCCGCGCCTTGCGAACAACTGCGCCGCGAGACATACCGGTCGTTGCCAGCGATATCGATGACGATGGAGATGCGTAGGCCGGTCAACCCGTTGGCGCCGCCGGCCGAGTTCTCGTAAACGTCATCGCCGCCGAGATCGATGATGAGAAACGCATCCTCCCGGTACACATTCGGCCCCACGCCGCCGATGATGATCTTGCCGAGCGGCGAGTCAGTGACGGTGGTGAACTCGTTCGTGAAATGCTGCTGGCGCAGTTCGGCAATGCTGACGTCAATCGCGTGGCAAAGCTCCGTGATATCCGGTGGGGTGAATGAACGGCCGGTGCGCAGGATTGGCTGAGCCAGTTCGTCGTCCTGCAACTCCAAGTCATGACTGCGGCGGAGGAGTTCAGGAGAGACGCCAAGCTCAGCGGCATCGCGGTCGAGTTGCTCCACGACATACGCGTCGAAGGCAGCCCGGTCAGGATGCGGAAGTCGTGCCCGAAGTTTCAGCGCCGCTGCTGTGATGCGGGCGACGGCGGCCCCCACCGTGTAGTGGCCGCCGTCCCAGCGGCTTCCTCGGTAACTACTAGCCGACGGGACGGCGGCCGCTACAAGGCTTGTGAGGTTTGTGACCGCTTGGAATCGCGTAAGTTTCTCGCCAGCGTCGAGGGCGAGCGCTACCGGGTCGTGCAGAAAAATCAGCGCCTCCCGCGTGATAAACTCCGAGTCAGAGTTGTCTTTCTTGAAGGAGAGATCGGCTGGGGTCATCTGCAACTTCTGCAGGGCCAATGTGAGGTAATGTTCGTCGGTGCCGTCGAGTAGCGGCTCGGCAAAGGCGGACGAAGCGAGCAGGAGTGCGAGCAGGAATCGGCTCATGAATACCGGTCGTCCGTCCACGGGTCGGCGGTGTTCGAGTAGCCGCGCAGTTCCCAGAAGCCGAGCCGGTCATGGGGCAGGAAGATGATTTCTTTCACCCACTTCGCGCCCTTCCAAGCGTAGATCTTGGAGACCACAATACGGACCGGGCCGCCGTGTTCGCGTGGGAGTGGCTGACCTTCCCATTCGTGGACGAGCAGCGCGTCATCAATCGCAGCCGGTAGGGATAGATTGGTGGAGTAATCGTCGTAGCCGGTGAAGTAGACGTGCGTCGCGTTGGCTTTGGGCTTCACCAAGTCGCAGATGGTCTGGAACGCGACGCCGGTCCAATGGTTATCGAACTTGCTCCACGTGGTGACGCAGTGAAAGTCGGCGGTCTTCTCGATGAAGGGAAGCTTCTGGTAGTCGGCCCAAGTCAGCGTGACCGGGTTCTCGACCCAGCCCTCGATGCGCAGCGTCCACTTGTCGAACGGGATGTCCGGGTGAACACCCAAGTCGAGCACCGGCCAATTTTTCACTTCATGCTGGCCGGGCGGCAACTTGCCGGCGGTCGGCGCCGTGTTCTTCGGTCGGGTCCGGCCAATCGCAGCGAGACGCTCCTTGCCCTGGATTAGTTTTTCATTCCGCTCGTCCATGCCCGCCGCGCATCATGACATTTCTTGCGAACCCACGCAAGAATCACGGCTTTTTCTCGAAGGTCAGCGAGGCGGAATTGATGCAGTAACGCAGGCCGGTCGGGTGAGGGCCATCATCGAAGACGTGTCCCAAGTGCGCATCGCAGCGGGCACAGTGAACCTCTGTGCGGCGCATGAAGAAACTGGTGTCGGTCGTCGTGCCGACGTTCTCTCTGGCGATCGGCTCGTAGAAACTCGGCCAGCCGGTGCCGCTGTCGAACTTGGTCTTGGAATCGAATAACGCCGTCCCGCAGCAGACGCACCGGTAAATCCCGTCCGCGTGGTTGTCCCACAGCTTGCCGGTGAAGGCGCGCTCCGTGCCCTGCTTGCGGGTAACCTCAAATTGCTGCGGCGTGAGTTGCTTCTGCCATTCGGCGTCTGTCTTGCTAACGTTGTCCACGGCGGCGACTCCTTTCTGTTCACCGGTCGGGGCGAACTCAACGATGTTGACCTTCTCCGCCAACGCGGCGGTAGCACAAAGCATCAGGATGGTGAGGGTGATTGTCATTCGTTCACGATGTGACAGCTCGGTAAGCCGTGTTTGGCAAAATACTGTTGATGATACTCCTCGCCCCGCCAAAACTCCCCGGCGGGTGTGACCTCGGTGACAATCGGACGGCGGAACTTGCCGGCCTTCGCCAGTCGGTCCGTCACCTCACGCGCGGTCTTCTCCTGCTCAGCGTCGTGGAAGAAAATGGCCGACCGGTATTGCGAGCCAACGTCAGGGCCTTGCCGGTTCAGTGTCGTCGGGTCGTGAATCTTATAGAAGAACTCGACCAGTGTCTCGTAACGGATCTGCGCCGGGTCGAATGTCACCTGACACACCTCCGCGTGGCCGGTCGTGTCCGTGCAAACTTGACGGTAGGAAGGATTGCTGGTCTTGCCGCCCATGTAGCCCACCGCGGCGTCGATCACGCCCGGCAACTGGCGGAATGCAGCTTCCACACCCCAGAAACACCCCGCACCAAATGTCGCTTTCGTCATGCTTGCTTAGATGCACTTGGTGGGGTTGAGGTTCAATTCTTGTTTGCTGGCGCGGCGCCTGTTGTGGTGCCAAAATGCCGGGGATGACAGCAGAGGAGCGGCGATTACGGGAGGACGCATCCCGCGAGCAGAACTGGAAGCGTTGGGGCCCGTATCTCTCGGAGCGGCAGTGGGGGACGGTCCGGGAGGACTACTCGGAGTGGGGGGATTGCTGGAATTACTTCCCGCACGACCACGCCCGCAGTCGGGCGTACCGGTGGGGCGAGGATGGATTGCTCGGCATCACCGACCGGGAATGCCGGCTCTGTTTCGCCGTCGCGCTCTGGAATGGCAAAGACCCGATTTTGAAGGAGCGCCTCTTCGGTCTCACCGGCCCCGAGGGCAATCACGGCGAGGATGCGAAGGAGTGTTATTACTATCTCGACTCGACGCCGACGCACTCCTACATGAAGGCGCTCTACAAGTATCCGCAAGCCGAGTTTCCGTATGCGTGGCTCGTGGATGAGAATCGCCGCCGCGGCAAGCTGGACCGGGAGTTTGAGCTGATCGATACCGGCGTCTTCAACGACAACCGGTACTTCGATGTCACCGCCGAGTATGCGAAAGCCGGTCCTGACGACATTTTAATCAAGCTCACCGTCGCCAATCGCGGGCCCGCCCAGGCGAAGATTCATCTGCTGCCGACGTTGTGGTACCGGAACACGTGGGTCTGGGGCTGCAAACACGAAGGCTGCTGGATCAAGCCGCGGCTAGCATTGGAGAAGGACGGCAGCGTCGTCGGCGATCACGTGAGTTTCGGGCGGCACCGATTCGTGGCGGATGGAAAACCCGAGTGGCTGTTCACCGAGAACGAGACGAACACGCGCAAGCTCTGGGGCACGGATAACTGGACGAAATACGTCAAAGACGCGTTCCACGAGCGCGTCATCCGCGGCAACAACGGTGCGGTGAATCCGAACCATGCCGGCACCAAGGTCGCGGCGCACTACGAACTGGAAATCCCTCCCGGCAAAGAAGTGGTGGTGAAGTTGCGGCTCTCCGCTGTAGCCGCGCTTGATAAGCGCGGCGAGACTACTACCGGGCCGCGCTTATCAAGCGCGGCTACAGGGAAAGACTTCGACGCCATCTTCGCCGCGCGCCGGCAAGAAGCCGATGAATTTTTCGCCGCGAAGATGCCGGGCAAGCTTTCGGCGGAGCAGAGGAACGTGATGCGGCAGGCGTATGCCGGGCTCCTGTGGTCGAAACAATTTTATCACTACATCGTCCGCGACTGGCTGGATGGCGACCCGAACATGCCGACGCCACCGGCCAGCCGCAAGGGCGGCCGCAACAACGACTGGAAGCATCTCTACAATCGCGACGTCATCTCCATGCCGGACAAGTGGGAGTATCCGTGGTATGCGGCGTGGGACTTGGCGTTCCACATGATTCCGTTTGCGAAAGTGGACCCGCAATTCGCCAAGAATCAACTTGTCCTCTTCACCCGCGAATGGTACATGCACCCCAACGGCCAGCTACCGGCCTACGAGTTTGCGCTCGGCGACGTGAACCCACCAGTCCACGCGTGGTCGTGCTGGCGCGTCTACAAGATGACCGGTGCGCGTGGGGAACGCGACCGGGTGTTCCTCTCGCGGATGTTCCAGAAACTCGTCATCAACTTCACCTGGTGGGTCAATCGCAAGGACGCCGAGGGCAAAAACATCTTCGGCGGCGGCTTCCTCGGGCTCGACAACATCGGCGTGTTCGACCGCTCGAAGCCGTTGCCCACCGGCGGCCATCTCGAACAGGCCGACGGCACGGCGTGGATGGCGTTTTTCTGCAACACGATGCTCTCGATGGCGCTCGAATTGGCGAAGGACAACTCCGCCACCGAGGACATGGCGTCGAAATTCTTCGAGCACTTCATAGCCATCGCTGACGCCATCAACACCCACGGCGGCACCGGCCTGTGGGATGGTGTGGATGGTTTCTACTACGATCAACTCCACGTCGACGGCCGCACCGTGCCGCTGCGGGTCCGGTCGCTTGTCGGGTTGATTCCGCTGCTCGCGGTGGAAGTGCTGGAGGAAAACGTCATCGCGAAGCTGCCCGGCTTCCGCAAACGGATGCAGTGGTTCCTGGAGAATCGCAAAGACCTCGCCCAGCACATCGCCTACATGTCCGACGGCGACGAAGAAATGCACGGCGGCCACCGGCTGTTGGCCATTCCCTCCCGCGACCGGCTGGAGCGCGTCCTGAGATATATGCTCGATGAGAACGAATTTCTTTCGCCCTACGGCATCCGGGCGGTCTCCAAGGTTCACGAGAAAAATCCCTACGTCTTCCACGTCAACGGCGACGAACACCGGGTCCAGTACGATCCCGCCGAGGGCACGAGCGGATTATTCGGCGGCAACTCGAACTGGCGCGGCCCGATTTGGATGCCCATCAACTACCTCCTCGTCGAGGCGCTGGAACGCTACCACCATTTCTACGGCGACAGCCTGAAAGTCGAATGCCCGACCGGCTCCGGCCGCCTCATGAACCTCCAGCAAGTGGCCGACGAATTGGCCCGTCGCCTCAGTGCCATCTTCCTGCCGGGAGCCGACGGCCACCGGCCCGTCCACGACCACGACGCCCGGTACGCCACCGACCCATACTGGAAAGACCTCGTCCTCTTCTACGAATACTTCCACGGCGACACCGGCCGCGGCGTCGGCGCCACCCATCAAACCGGCTGGACCGCCCTCGTCACACGTTTGCTGGATGGTTGCTAGAGATTGGCGAAGATCGCCGGCGCTCGGTCATGTAGTAAATCACCGGCACGGCCATGCGGCTCAGGAGTAGTGACGCGATCTCACCGGCCATCAGGGCGATGGCGAGGCCTTGGAAGATTGGGTCGAAGAGGATGACGCTGGCGCCGACGACCACGGCGGCGGCGGTGAGCATCATCGGGCGGAAGCGGACGGCACCGGCGTCAATCACGGCTTCGGCGAGGGGCATGCCTTCGGCGACGCGCAGCTCGATGAAGTCGACGAGGATGATGGAGTTGCGGACGACGATACCGGCGCCCGCGATAAATCCGATCATCGAAGTCGCCGTGAAGAATGCGCCCATCGCCCAGTGTGCCGGCAGGATGCCGACGAGGGAGAAGGGGATGGCGGCCATGATGATGAACGGGGTCTTGAACGACCGGAACCAGCCGACCACCAGCACGTAGATTAGCACGAGCACCACGGCGAACGCGGCGCCGAGGTCGCGGAAGACTTCATACGTGATGTGCCATTCGCCGTCCCATTTCATCGAGGGCTTTTCGAGCGAGAACGGTTGGTGGGTGGAGAGGATTTCGATGCCGAGTTTCTCAATCGCCTTGTTCAGTTTCAGAATCGCGTAGACCGGGCTCTCTTCCTTGCCGGCGACATCGGCGGTGACGTAGGTCACCGGCATCAGGTTCTTATGATAGATGCTGCGGTCGCCGACGGTGCGTTTCTCCTTCACCAATTCGCTCAGCGGGACGCCTTTCACCTGCAACTCCATCAACTGCTGGATGCCGGAACGCTGTTCGACCGGCAAGCGGACGATAATGTCGAGGTCTTCCTTCTCGGTGGCGTTGTGGACCAAGCCGACTCGCTGGCCGCCGAGCGCAATTTCCACCACGCGAGAAATGTCGTCGGCATCGATGTGGTGGAGCGCGGCCTTCTCGTGGTCGATCTGGAAGACGACCTTGGGCTGCTCGGCTTCGACGTACCAATCCACATCCACGACACCCTCGGTGCGTTTGAAGATGTCGCGGATCTTGGTGGCGTTTTCGAGACGGTTAGGTCCGTAGACCTCGGCGACGAGTGTCTGCAACACCGGCGGCCCCGGCGGCACCTCCGCGATCTTCACGCGTGCGCCGCACCGGTCGGCGATGGCTTGAACTTTCGGACGGATGCGCTTGGCAATGTCGTGGCTCTGGGCGTGCCGGTCGTGTTTGGGGAGGAGGTTGACCTGGATGTCGGCGACGTTCGGGCCGCGGCGGAGGAAGTAATGGCGGACGAGGCCGTTGAAATTGTAGGGCGCAGCGGTACCGGCATAGATTTGATAATCGGTGACCTCGGGCTCGTTGCGGATGGCGGCGGCGATGTCGCGGGCGACACGGGTAGTCTGTTCGAGCGGCGTGCCTTCGTCCATGTCGATGATGATCTGGAACTCGCTCTTATTGTCGAACGGCAGCATCTTCACCTTCACCGCCTTGAAATAGACCAGCGACATCGCGCCCAGCAGCAGAAATGTCATCGCCACGAGAAAGAGCCCCTGCCAGACCGGATGATGAATCAGCGGTCCCATCACGCGCCGGTACAGTCTCGTGCTCCAGTCCTCCTTCTCGTGCTCCTGCTCTTGCTCTTTGGTCTTCTTCCGCAGGATCCGGTGGGCGGCCCACGGCGTCACGATGAACGCGACCGCCATCGAGAACACCATCGCCGCGCTGGAGCCGATGGGGATGGGGCGCATGTACGGGCCCATCAAGCCGGACACGAACGCCATGGGCAAAATCGCGGCGATGACGGTGAGTGTGGCGAGGATGAGCGGCGACCGGACTTCGTTCACGGCCTCGACGGTGACTTCCAGCAATGGCCGGCCTTTGTTCTTCGGCAGGCGGAAGTGGCGGACGATGTTCTCGACGTCCACAATGGGGTCATCCACGAGGATGCCGATGCTGAAGATCAGCGCGAAGAGCGTGATGCGGTTGAGCGTGAACCCGAGGAAGTAAAAGGTGGCGAGCGTCAGTGCCAAGGTTACCGGGATGGCGACGGCCACCACACCGGATTCGCGCCAGCCGAGCACGATGCCGATGAGAATGCTCACGCCGACGACGGCGATGGCCATGTGGAAGAGCAATTCGTTGGATTTTTCCGCGGCGGTCCTGCCGTAGTGCCGGGTGATCGAGATGTCCACATCCCCGGGAATCATCACGCCCTTGAGCGAGTCCACTTTCGCCAACACGTGCTCGGCGATGCGGATGGCGTTGGTGCCTTTGCGTTTTGCGACGGCGATGGTGACGGCGGGTTGTTCGCCGGTGGTGGGTGAACGAAACAGCACATACTGACTTGGTTCCTCGGCGTCGTCGATGACCTTGGCCACGTCGCGGATGTAAATGGGTTTGCCGTCGGCGACGCCGACCACGACGCCGGCCACGTCGGCGGTGTCCTTGAGGAAACCGCCGGTATCCACGAGGATTTCACGGTTCAACTCGGAGAAACTACCGGCTTTGGTCTGCCGGTTGGCGGCTTCGAGCATCTCGACGACGCGGAGCGGATCGATCCGGTAGGCGGTGAGGCGCGCGGTGTCGAGTTGGACGCGGACTTGCCGGCGTTGCCCCCCGATAAGCGTCGTGGCGGAGACGTCCGGGACCTGTTTGATGGCGTCGTCGAGTTGGGCGGCGACGCGGCGCAGCGTGTAATGGTCGTACCGGGCGCTGTGAAGAGTGAGGGCGAGAATCGGGACGTCATCGATGCGGCGCGGTTTGATGAGCGGTTGCGAAACGCCGGGCGGGATGAGGTCGAAGTTGCCGAACATCTTCTGGTTCAGCCGGACGATGGCTTCTTCCTCGTTTTGGCCGACCTTGAAGCGGACGATGGCCAGCGCGCCATCGGGGCTGGAGGTGGAGTAGATGTACTCGACGCCGGGAATCTCCCAGAGCAACTTTTCCATCGGCTTCGTGACGCGCTCCTCGACTTCCTGCGCGGAGGCGCCCGGGAACTTCACGAAGATGTCGATCATCGGCACGATGATTTGCGGTTCTTCCTCGCGGGGCAGCAGGACGACCGCCGCCGCGCCGAGCAGGACGGCTGCGATCACAAATAGCGGCGTCAGCTTCGAATCGATGAAGTACCGGACGATGCGGGGGGCGATGCTCATCGGATCGGCTGGCCGTCACGCAGTTCGCCGTCCGCTTCCGTGATGACGCGTTCGCCGGGATCGAGCCCGGCAATAATCTCGATCGCGCCGAGGTATTCCTGCCCGGTTTTCACGAGGCGCATGCGCGCGCGACCGGCATCGGCGACGTAGAGATAGGTAAGCTGGCCGCGTTGGTGGATGACATCCTTGGTGACGAACAGGGCGGGGCGTTCGCCGACGAGGAGTTGGGCGCGGCCAAAGACACCGGACTTCACGGCTTGGGCGCACTGGAGATCGATCTTGATGAGGAAGCTGCGGCTGGCGACGTCGGCGGATTGCTCGGACTCGCCGATGATGCCGGTGCATTTCTCGCCGGTGGAATCGATGATGACGTGGACGGTCTTGCCAACGGCACCGGCGGCGGCGTACCGCTCCGGTACCTGCGCCTCAAGCTGGAACGTGCCGGTCTGCTCGATGGTGAAGAGTGGTTTGTTGGGCGCGGCGAGGTCACCGGCATCGCAGAGCTTGCTGGCAATCAGGCCGGTGAACGGCGCGGTGACGCGCGCGTTGCTCAGCGCGGCTTGCGCGACGCGGTAGCGGGCGTTGACGGTGTCGAACTCGGCCCGGGCGGCGGCTTGTTGTTCGACGAGCGCCTTGATCCGGTCGAAGTCGGCTTTCGCGCGGTCGAACTCGGCCTTCAACTCGCGGTCGTCGAGCTGGGCGAGGAGCTGGCCGTTGGTGACGGCGTCACCGGACTTGACGGCGATGGAGTCAATGGTCGCGAGGACCTTCGCGGAGACCGTGGCGGAAACTTTGGGCCGGACTGTGCCGACAACCTCGAAGATCTCCGGCGTACGGTTCAGATCCGCGCGGAACGTTCTCACTGCGACTGCCGGTGGCTCGGCGCGGTCGGCTACCGGTTTGTGACCGCAACCGGCCAGCAGCAATGCGGCGGCGATTATTTGGCGGAGCATGATCCACCCACGCCGGCTTTCTTGAGGATGATCTCCATCAAGCACCACTTGGTGAACGAGGACTGGATCAGGTTGACGCCGACGAAGGCGGTAAACCAGAGCCAGTTCGGATTCACCCAGTGGGCGAGCGCGAGGCTGATAAGGATGAAACTTCCCGCGATAATGCGGATGTATTGTTCCATGGTCATCGGTACCGGTCCTTTCCTCTGAAACTACTTAGGCTTTTGGACCGTGCTTTTCAAGGCTGGGTCTTTGGCACTTGGTATGCGAGGAGAACTGGCAATGGATGTGAAGTTGCGTCAGATGGCGCCGGCTGACTTACCCCGGCTCGTGCGGATGTACGAGACGTTTGAGCCGAAGGGGGAGTTCCAGGGTTTGCCGCCGCACACGCCGGAGCAAATCACGGAGTGGCTCGGCAAGTTGCAGCAGCCGGTCGATTACCATTTCATCGCGGAGACCGGTAAGCGTGTGGTGGGGCACTGCTATCTCTGTGGCGGGCCCAAGGCCAATGAGGCTGAACTCGCGATTTTCGTGCATCAATCCGTGCGAAATCGCGGTTTGGGCCGGGCGTTGTTGCTCGGCAGCTTGAATTACGGTTGCAAGGAACTGCAGCTCTCCCGGGTCTGGCTCACGCTGCTCGGGTCGAATCCGATCGCGGCGCATCTCTATTCGCGGGCCGGATTCCGGTTGATTCACGAAGACCAACCGGCCTGGGAACTCGACATGGAACGTCCGTCGAATTGCGCGAAGTGCAAAGGCAAACGCTGCGCCATTTTCAGTGTCGTCCTGCCGGTTACCATCACGATTGCGTGACAATCTGTCCGAAAGAAACGGAGGCCATGACACTTTGTCGGCTCCCGCTCCGCGCGAAAAAACGCAGAGAAAATTTCTCTCATTCACATCCGGCGCGAATGGAATTGGTTGCGTGTGATGTGTGCCGGCTGTGAAGTCGTGGCATGACCACTGCGAAACGTAATTCCCACGCAATGAGTGTAATCGCTGAAACTGCCACAACCAGTCGGAAAGCCACCGCGCGTTCAGCCGCAGCCGCGCCGAGCCGCGTGGAGCCGATCTTCCGTCCCAAGTCCGTCGCCGTCATCGGCGCGTCGAACCGCGACGGCAGCGTGGGCAGCGCGATCTTCAAAAACATCCTGATGGGCGGTTACCGGGGCACGCTGTATCCGGTCAACCCCACCTCGCCGTCGATCGCGGGCGTGCATGCCTACAAGAGCGTCAGCGACATTCCCGACGACGTGGACTTGGCGATGATCATTGTCCCCGCGCCGGGAGTCCCGGCGGTGATGGAGGAATGCGGGCGCAAAGGCGTGAAGGCCGCGGTGGTGGTCTCGGCGGGCTTCAAGGAAATCGGCCCGGAAGGTCTCCAGCACGAGCAACGCGTCGTCAGCCTCGCCAAGGAATTCAACATTCCGCTCGTCGGCCCGAACTGCCTCGGCGTGATCAACACCGACGCCGACATCCTGCTCAACGCCAGCTTCGCGCGCTGCATGCCGAAGCACGGCAACATCGCTTTCGTTTCCCAGAGCGGCGCGCTCTGTGCCGGCATCCTCGACTACGCGCGCGGCCGCAACATCGGCTTCTCGAAATTCATCAGCGTCGGCAACAAGTCGGACATCACGGAGATCGACCTGCTCCGGTACCTGGCCCACGACGACAGCACGGACGTGATTTTGATGTACCTCGAAACGCTCGCCGACGGGCGCGCGTTCATCGACTTGGCCCGCGAGATTACCGGCGAGATGAAACGGCCGAAGCCGATCCTCGCCATCAAGTCGGGCCGCACGACCCAAGGTGCCGCCGCCGCGCGCAGCCATACCGGCTCGCTCGCGGGCAGCGACGCCGTTTACGACGCCATTTTCGCGCAGGCCGGCATCCTGCGCGTCGACACGGTGGAAGAACTCTTCGACTTCGCGGTCGGGTTCTCACGTCAGCCGTTGCCCACAGGCAACCGCTTCGCCATCGTCACCAATGCGGGTGGACCCGGCATCATGGCCACCGATGCAGCCATCCGGCACGGTCTCGAGCTTGCCAAACTGCGACCCGAGACACTCGAGACCCTTAAGGCGAAGCTGCCCCCGACCGCGAATATTTCCAACCCGATTGACGTCATCGGCGACGCGCAATCGGATCGTTACAAGACGGCGCTCGCCGCCGTGCTCGCCGACCCCGGGGTGGATGGCGTGGTCGTCCTGCTCACGCCGCAATCCATGACCGACATCGAGGCCATCGCCCACACCGTCGGCGAAGTTCGGCTCCAGCACCGCAAGCCGGTCCTCGGCTCGTTCCTGGGACACGTGGACATCTCGACCGGCGTGCAGATTCTCGAACGCAATGGGATCCCCAACTACGAGTTCCCGGAGAACGCCGCGCGCGCGCTGGCCGCGATGTACAAGTACACCCAGTGGGTGCAACGGCCGCGCACGGCCGAACGCCGGTTCAAGGCGGACAAGGCGGCGGCCCAGAAAATTTTCGACCGGATCCGCGCCGAGGGCCGGACATTCCTGCCCGAAGCGGAGGCGCTGGACGTGCTCGGCGCCTACGGGTTCCCGCTCCTGAAGCACGCCGTTGCGCAGGACGCGGATGGCGCCGCGAAGTTGTTCGAGCAGATCGGCGGCCCGGTCGCCATGAAGATTGTCTCGCCGGACGTTGTCCACAAAGTCGACGTCGGCGGGGTGTTGTTGAACATTTCCACAGCTGAGGAAGCCCGTGCCGGCTTTAAAAAAATCACAAACGGGGTGAAACAAAAACTGCCCGGTGCGCGGCTCCTCGGCGTGGAAATCCAACAGATGGCGGCAAAGGGGACCGAGGTCATCCTTGGCCTGAGCCGCGATCCTGCGTTTGGTCACATCATCATGTTCGGCCTCGGCGGCACGTTCGTCGAGGTGCTCAAGGACGTCAGCTTCCGGCTCGTGCCGATCCGCGAGCTCGGCGCCCGCAACATGATCAAGTCGATCCGCGCCGCGAAGGTGTTCGAAGGATTCCGCGGTCAACCGCCCGCCGACACTGCGGCCGTGGCGGAATGTCTGGAGCGACTTTCCCAACTCGCGACGGATTTCCCGGAAATCGAGGAGTTGGACATCAACCCGCTCATCGTCCACGCCCAAGGCCACGGGGCTCACGTGGCTGACGTTCGCATCGCCCTCGCGGCCGGTAAGACCGGCTGAGGAGAGTCTCATGATTTCTCCGCCCGCCAGCGAAAAGACTGAGATTGCGGGCGACGCGCGAAAAGTATCCGTCGCCCAAGTGCTGGTCTATGAGTTGCGGGTGCGCGATGCGATGAGCAAACCGCCGATCACCGCGGCGCCCACAGAGTCGCTGCGGTCGATCCAGCACTTGATGAAGGAACACCGGTTCTCCGGCGTGCCAATCACCGAAAACGGCACGCTGCTGGGACTGATCAGCATCGAGGATATCATCAACGCACTCGATCACGGGCACATCAACGACCCGGCTGCGGCACACATGACCCGCGGCCTTGTCACCTTGCGCGATCATTACTCCCTGCTGCGCGCCGTGGCGGAGTTCGACCGGCATGGGTTCGGACGGTTCCCCGTGCTGAATACAAGTGACCGGCTCGTCGGGATGATCACGCGCGGCGACATCACGACCTGCCTGATGCAGCACCTCGAGAAACGCGCCGAGGAAGCGCTCGCGCACGAGGCCCGCTTGCGCGCCACCCACACGGCGGACGAGGCGGCGCAACGCGTCGTCATCCGGGCGCCGGTGCGGACCGGGGACTATGACAGTGCCGGCAAAATTTCCCAGCGGATGCGCCAGTTGTTGCGGGACCGGGCCATTGATCCCGAGATTCGCCGGCGCGCCGCGGTGGTCGCCTACGAGGCCGAGACAAACATCATCATCCATTCCCTCGGCGGCGAGGTCAGCGTGACGATCGACCCTGACCAAGTGGTGATCGAGGCCGTGGACGTGGGGCCCGGCATCGACAACATCGAGCAGGCGATGCAGGAAGGCTGGAGCACTGCCGGCCGCTTGCCCCGCGAGCTCGGCTTCGGGGCCGGGATGGGGCTGCCGAATATGCGGCGCTGCTCCGACCGCTTCGAGGTCGTCTCCGACAGCGACCACGGTACGCGTGTCCGGTCGGAAATCCATTTGCGAAAGGCGGGGGCACCATCCACATGAGAACTCAAAATCCCATCAAGCTGCGCCCGTTATTGGCGACGTTGCGGGCCGAAGTCCTCACCGACCACGTGCCGGAGGAAATCACCGGTGGTTACTGCAGCGACTTGCTGAGCGACGTGCTCGCTCACGCCGAGCCGGGAGTGTTGTGGCTGACCGTGCAGGTCCATCGCAACGTGGTTTCAGTCGCGGCGATGAAAGACGTCGCAGCGGTGCTCCTGACGTGCGGGCGCAAGCCCGACTCCGCGAGCCTCGCCGAGGCGGATGAAGCCGGGATCGCGCTGCTGACGACGCCGCTCAGCACCTACGAGGCGGCCGGTAAACTTTGGGAGGCAGGACTGTAATGATGAACGAGACCCAGACCATTCAATCCGTGGTGACCACGCATCCCAGCGGCGATGCCCGGTTCGCTTCGCTCGACGAGACAATTGCGCACTACCACGCTGAGCCGACGGCGTTGATCCAGATCCTGCACGCCGCGCAACAGTTGTTTGGGTACCTCGGCGCCGACGTGCTCCGTTACATCGCCGGTAAGCTGAAGCTGCCGGTGGCGCAGGTGTACGGCGTGGTGACGTTCTACCACCTGTTCACGCTCGTCCCGCGCGGCAAGCACCAGATCATGGTCTGCCGGGGCACGGCGTGTCACGTCCGCGGCGCCCAGTTGCTCCTCGACCGGCTCCAACAGGAACTCGGCATCAAGGAAGGCGAGACCACCAAGGACAACCTCCTCAGCCTCCACAGCGCCCGCTGCATCGGCGCGTGCGCGATGGCACCGGCCATCGCCATCGGCGACGACGTGTACGGCAAGCTCAGCCCCGACAAGATTCCGAAATTCTGCCAGAAGGAGTTGAAGAAGTATGTCTAAGCACGGGGTAACACGGGCGGTTCGTAGCGCGGCGATTCATCGCCGCGCCATGAATGGCGCGACTACAAACGAGGAGAAGTATGTTTGACGAGCTCTCGCTCAACCTTCTCGACATCGGCATGAACTCGCTGGCAGCGGGGGCGTCGGTGTTGCGGATTGTGGTCATCGAGAGCCACCGCCGGGATTGGTTGATCCTGCAGGTGCGGGACAACGGGTGCGGCATGGACGACGCGACCCTGCAGCGCATCCTCGCGGAGAACAGTTCCACAAAGGCCAATCGCAAGAAGTCGATCGGCCTGGGCCTCGCGTTGTTGCGGCAGACCTCCGAGATGTGCGGCGGGACGTTCCACGTGCGCTCCACGCCGGGGAAGGGTACGACCGTGACCGCGTCGATGCGGCTCACGCACATCGACCGGCCGCCGCTCGGCGACCTGACGGCCACGATCGAGACGTTGGCCGCCAGCCCTACCGTGGATGTGCAGTTGCACTATCGGAATGACAACCAGACGTTCCACTTTCACTCCCAGGAAGCAAAACACCATGAACCTAGCAGAACTCCAAAAACTAAAAGAAAAAGCGCAGAAGCAAGTCGCGCTGCGTGAAGGCAACAAGAAGTATCGCGTCGTCGTCAGCATGGGCACGTCCGGCATCGCTGCCGGGGCGCGTGACGTGATGAAGACGATGCTCGATGAGATCGAGAAACGCGGCCTCGCCGACGTGGAAGTGCGCGTCACCGGGGAAATCGGCCTCGAAGACGTCGAGCCGGTAATTCGTGTCGAGCGCGCCGACGGCGAGCAGACCACCTACGCGCGGCTCGACGCCGAGAAAGCGCGGAAGATTGTCGCCGAGCATCTCGCTCACGACACGCCGGTCGAGAACCTCGCGGTCGGCAAAGAGAAGAAACCATGATTCGCGCTCATTGTTTGGTGTGCGCCGGGGCCGGTTGCATCAGCTCGGGCGGCAACGCCCTCAAGGACGCCCTCTCCAACGAACTGCAGGTGCGGGGGCTGGACGAGGAGATCCGCGTCGTCGAGACCGGCTGCATGGGGCCCTGCGATTTGGGGCCGGTCATGCTGGTTCACCCGGACGGCACATTCTATCAACGCGTCACCGCGCTGGATGTGCCGAAGTTGGTGGAGGAACATTTCATCAAGGGCCGGCCATACCAACCGCTCCTGCCGAAGGACGAAGTGACGACGGCGGCGGTGAACACGCAGCGCGATTTCGGATTCTTCGCGAAGCAGCAGAAAATCGTGCTGGAGAACTGCGGCACCATCGACCCCGAAAATATCCAGGAGTACATCGCCCGCGACGGTTACCGGGCGCTGGGCGATGTGTTGAGCGGCTTGAAGCCGGCGCAGGTCATCGCCGAAATCAAGGCGGCCGGCTTGCGCGGCCGGGGGGGGGCGGGTTTCCCGACCGGCGTGAAGTGGGAACTGACAGCCAAGAACCCGGTCACGCCGCGCTACGTGATTTGCAACGCCGACGAGGGCGACCCCGGTGCGTTCATGAACCGGGCGGTGCTCGAAGGCGACCCGCACAAAATTATCGAGGGGATGACCATCGGCGGTTACGCGATGGGAGCCAATCACGGCTACATCTACATCCGCGCCGAGTATCCGCTCGCGGTCAAACGACTCCAGATCGCCATCGCGCAGGCGTACGAACTCGGGTTGCTGGGCAAGAACCTGTTCAGTTCCGGTTTCGACTTCGATCTCGAACTGCGGATCGGGGCCGGTGCGTTCGTCTGCGGGGAGGAAACCGCGTTGATGCGTTCCATCGAGGGGCGCCGCGGTCAGCCGCAACCCCGGCCGCCATTCCCGGCGCAGCGTGGCCTCTGGGGCAAGCCGACGAACATCAACAACGTCGAGACCTGGGCGACGGTGCCGATCGTGATGCGCCGCGGCGCGCAGTGGTATTCGCAGATTGGCACGGCGAAATCGAAAGGGACGAAGGTCTTCGCGCTCGCCGGCAAGATCAAGAATACCGGCCTCGCCGAGGTGCCGTACGGCACGACGCTGCGCGAGATCATTTTCGGCATCGGCGGCGGCGTCCCCAACGGGAAGAAGTTCAAAGCCGTCCAGACGGGCGGGCCGTCCGGTGGCGTCGTTCCCGAGCAACACCTCGACACGCCGGTGGACTACGACACGTTGCAGGCGCTCGGCTCGATCATGGGCTCGGGCGGCATGGTCATCATGGACGAAGATTCGTGCATGGTGGACGTTGCGCGGTTCTTCCTCGAATTCTGCTGCGATGAAAGTTGCGGCAAGTGCCCGCCCTGCCGGGTGGGCACCCGGCAGCTGTTGAACATCCTCGACCGGATCAGCCACGGCGAAGGCGAACTCGAGGACCTCGACCGGCTCGAGGAACTCGCGCAGATGGTGAAGGACGCCAGCTTGTGCGGGCTCGGCCAGACGGCCCCGAACCCGGTACTCACGACGTTGCGGTACTTCCGCGACGAGTACCTCGCACACATCGTCGAGAAGCGTTGCCCGGCCCGGGTCTGCAAGGACTTGTTGCATTTCACCATCCAGGACGAGAAATGCGTCGGCTGCTCGGTCTGCGCGCGGCAATGCCCGGTGGACACGATCTTCAAGGTCGGCGGCCAGAAGAAATATTACATCCTCGAGGACGAGTGCATCCACTGCGGCTCGTGCGTGGACTCCTGCAAGTTCGACGCCATCGTCAAGGCCTCGGACGGCGAGGGTCACGTGACACCGCAGCGCCCGGCCGTGCTCGAGCGCCCGCCCGGCCGCAAACCCACTTCCTTGGTGACCGCATGAGTACACCCATCAAACTGACCATCAACGGCCAAAGCTGCAGCTGCCAAGCCGGCCAGACGATTCTCGAAGTCGCTTCGGCCAACAACATCTACATCCCGACGTTGTGCTGGATGAAAGACCGCAGCCCGTGGGGCGGCTGTCGGGTATGCATCGTGGAAATCGAGGGCAGTCCGAAAGTCGTGCCCGCCTGCGCCACGCCGGCTGCCGATGGCAGCGCGGTGACGACGAACAGTCCCCGGCTGCAACGATTGCGGAAGATGACGCTGGAACTGCTGTTCAGCGAACGCAACCACGTCTGCCCGATCTGCCCGATGAACAAGGGCGACTGCGGCTTGCAACATCAAGGCTATCCCCACGGCGTGGACTCGATCCGGTTCCCGTATCTCTTCCCGGCCTTGTCGATGGACCTGACGGGCCGGTATTTCGGTCTCGATCACAACCGGTGCATCCTCTGCACCCGGTGCGTCCGCACGTGCGATGAGATCGAGGGTGTCCACACGCTCGACATCGCCAACCGCGGCGAAAAGAACGAGGTCGTCGTCGACTTGCACGTCGGCCTCGGCGAATCGGAGACGTGCACCCAGTGCGGCGCGTGCGTCGCGGCGTGCCCGACCGGCGCGCTGTTCGACAAGGCGCAGACCTACCGGGGCAAGCTGCACAGTTGCCGGACCGTCAAGACCACCTGCCCGGAATGCCCGGTCGGTTGCGGTCTGGAAGTTTTCACGAAGGAAGACCGGATCGTCGAGGTGTTCGGCGATTCCGACTCACAGCTTAACGCCGGTCACCTCTGCAAGAAAGGCCGGTACGAGACGTGGGCCGCGCCGCGCCACCGCATCACGCAACCGCTGCTTCACGGCAAGCCGGTCAGTTGGGACGAGGCGCTCGCGTTTGTCCGGCAGGCACGGGCGACCAGCCCGGTCTGGGAAAGCGTGCTGCTCGCGTCGCCCCGGCTCACGAACGAGGCCGCGCACGCCATTCATGCGGTAGCCGATAAGCTCGACCGCGTCGGCACGTACGTTGTCCCGAACGAAGCGGCGCTTGTCGATGCGCCCGAACAACCGGGCGACGTCGCGCAACATCTGGCGGAGGCCGATGCGTTCATCCTCCTCGGCGTTCAACCGGTCCGCGACCACGGCGTCATCGCCGCGCGCGTGCGGACCGGGGTGCGCAAGCGGGGGGCGAAGCTGGTGATCCTGGATTGCCGGCGCAGCGACCTCGATGCGTACGCCGACATCGCGGTGCGCGAGGTGAGCTTGGAACGGAAATTCTGGGCGCGCGTGGCCGAGGTGCTGCGCGACGCGAAACGGCCCGTGCTGATTTACGGCCCGACCGCGATGACGCCGGTCGGGGTGTCAGTCCTCGACAAGCTGACCGAGGTGTTCCGCGCGCAGGGCACCGGCGAAGGTCCGGCGCTGGTCGGTTTGCCATCGGGCGTGAACAGCATCGGCATGGTCGCCGCCGGCGTGGAGCCGGTGGAGGAGGTCGCGCCGTGGCTGGACGCGAAGCCGGTGCAGTACCTGCACCTGGTGCTCGGCGATGAGCCGGATGGCGGGGCGCAGTTGCTGGAGGAGAAACATATGGCGGATTTGCTGGCCGGCATCCCGTGCGTGGTGGTGCAGGCGAGCTACCGGTCGAAATTGACGGACGCGGCGCAGGTGGTGTTGCCGGCGACGATCTGGGCTGAGAAAACCGGCACGCTGACGAACTTTACCGGTCGGATGTTGCCGCTGCGACCGGTCGTGCCCGTGCGCGGCGCGGGCCGGGATGATGCGGCGATTGTGGAGGCGGTGTACGCATGAGCGCGAATGGCAAAGTCAGTGTGGCGACGATGTGGTTGAGCGGCTGCTCTGGATGTCACATGTCGTTTCTCGACCTCGACGAGCGGTTGCTGGACTTGAGCAAGCTGGTGGACATCAAGGCCAGCCCGATTGTGGACATCAAGTTCGACCAGATGCCGGAAGTGGACGTGGGGATCGTGGAAGGTTGCGTGAACAACGACGAGGAGGCGGAGCATCTCCGGCACCTGCGCGACCGTTGCAAGATCCTGATCGCGCTCGGCGACTGCGCCATCATGGGGAACGTCCCGGCGTTGCGGAACCAATTCCGGTTGGCCGATTGCCTGACGCGGGGCTACGTCGACACGGAGAGCACGCAGATCGGCGAAATCCCCAGCGATCCGGTCCTGCCGCAACTGCTGGCGCGGGCGCGGCCGCTGCAGGAAGTGGTGAAGGTGGATGTGAGCATCCCCGGCTGCCCGCCGGATGCGGACACGATCTGGTACGCGTTGACGGAGTTGCTGGCCGGGCGCATGCCGCAGTGGAACGAGAGGAATTTAAAGTATGATTGAGAACCAGACCATCACGATCAACCCGGTGACCCGAATCGAGGGTCACGCGAAAATCACCATCCATCTCGACGCGCAAGGCGAGGTGGACGACGCGCGGTTTCATGTGGTCGAGTTCCGCGGGTTCGAGAAGTTCTGCGAAGGCCGGTACTTTGCGGAGATGGTGCAGATCACGCCGCGGATTTGCGGGATTTGCCCGGTCAGCCACCTGCTCGCCAGCGCCAAGGCGTGTGATGCCATCCTCGGCGTCACGATTCCGCCGGCGGCGAAGATGTTGCGCGAGTTGATGCACATGGGGCAGACGATCCAATCGCACGCGCTTTCGTTCTTCCATCTGAGCGCCCCGGATTTGTTGTTGGGCTTCGACAGCGACCCGGCCACGCGGAACGTGATGGGCCTGATTGCGGCGGCGCCCGACATCGCGCGGAAGGGAATTCGCCTGCGGAAATACGGGCAGGAAATGATCAAGGCCACCGCCGGCCGCAAGATTCACGCGGAGTTCCCGGTGCCCGGCGGGGTGAACAAGGCGTTGACCGTGGCGGAGCGGGATGAGTTGTTGCGCGGCCTGCCGGAGGCGTACGAGGCGGCGCGCTTCGCGCTCGACTTGCTGTTGGGCTATCACGAGAAGCACCAGCACGAGGTGGAGAGCTTCGCGAGTTTCGACTCGAACTATGCCGGCTTGGTGCAGCCGGATGGCGCGCTGGAACTCTACGACGGCAACCTCCGGTTCACCGACCCGCACGGCAACATCGTCCACGACCAGGTCGACCCCAGCCGGTACCTCGATTACATCCGCGAGGCGGCGGAGGCGTGGTCGTACATGAAGTTCCCGTTCATCCAGAAACTCGGTTACCCGCAGGGGATGTACCGGGTCGGCCCGCTGGCGCGCTTGAATCTGTGCACGAAGATCGCCACGCCGAAAGCCAACGCCGAGCTCCGGCTTTGGCGCGCCAATGGTCACGCGGTTCGCACGAGTTCGTTCTTCTATCACTGGGCGCGGCTGATCGAGATTCTCTACGGCTTGGAACGCGCGGAGCAGTTGCTGCACGACCCGGCCATCACGAGCACGGACATTCTCGCCAGCGGCACGCCGCAGAACGCCGACGGCGTCGGCGTGATGGAGGCGCCGCGCGGGACGTTGATTCATCATTACTGGGTGGACGAGGGCGGGCGGGTCGAGAAGGTGAATCTCATCGTCGCCACCGGCCACAACAATCTCGCCATGAACCGCGCAGTCCGGGCGGTGGCGAAGAAATACGTGAAGAGCCAGCGCTTGCAAGAAGGGATGCTCAACCGCGTCGAGGCTGCCATCCGGTGTTACGATCCCTGTTTGAGTTGCGCCACGCACGCCGTCGGCAAGATGCCGATGGTGGTCGAGCTCGTGGACGCGGCCGGGGCGGTCGTCGATGCGGCCGCGCGCGACGCCGCATGAAAACGCTCATCATCGGTTACGGCAACCGCAACCGGCGCGACGACGGCGCTGGATGGTATGTCGTCGAGCGGTTGCAGGCGTTGGCGGTGCCGAACGTGGACTTGGTCACGGCTCACCAGTTGGAGGTGGACATGGCCGAGACAGTCAGCCGGTACGACACCGTCTTCTTCGTGGACGCGGCCATCCCGGAAACTCCGCACGCCGTGGTTCGCGTGGCGGTGCGGCCGAACTTCCAGTCGCACTCGGTCGCGCATTACCTCACGCCGGCCGATGTGCTGGCGCTGAGCAGTTCGCTCTACGGTGCCGAGCCGCACGGATTCCTCTTCAGCATTCGCGGGATGGATTTCAACTTTGGCGAAACGCTCACGCCGGCCGTCCAGACGCTGGCGGAAGAAGTGGTGCGCGAGATTCGCCAGATGTTGGCGCTCCTGCAACAACCGGTGGCCGTCCATGCATGAACTCTCCATCGCGGAAGCGTTGGTCAAGGCCGTGAAGCGCGAGATCGGCGCGCGCCCGCTCGGCGCCGTGAAGGCTATCCACGTCCAGGTTGGCCAACTTCGGCTCATCGAGCCGGTCACCTTGCGGACTTGTTACGAGGCGACCGCCCGCGAGAACGGGCTCTACGGTTCGCGGCTCGACATTGAGACCGTTCCCGCCCGGGCCCAATGCCAGGAATGCGGCGAGCGGTTTGCAGTGGACGAGCCGGCATTTCTCTGTCCGCACTGTGACTCCGCGGATGTCGAATTGCTGGCCGGCAAGGAACTCACGCTGACCGAGATCGAGCTCGAACAGGCGCAGGGCTGACAGGTCGCGCCTTGTCTGGTATAGTCGCGGGCATGACTCGGACGGAACTGCTTTCGCTGGCCCACCGGATTTTGTCGATCCCGACCGCCCCCTACCATGAACACGGCGTGCGTGCGGCGGTGGAAGAGTATTGCCGGGGACTGGGTCTCCAGCCTGTCAGGGACCGCGCCGGTAATGTCATCGTCAAGCACCCCGGTAAAGGAGCGCCGTTGGTGTTCGTGGCGCACATGGATCATCCCGGGTTTGAAGTCGTGGGCCAGAACCGGGTGGAATTTCTGGGAAGCGCCGCGCGGGAGATGTTCGTTGGGTCACGCGTCCGCATCGGCGACGGCGCGGTGCGGATCAAGCGGATCATCCGCGAGAAGCCGCACGCCCGGTTGCTGGAGGTGACCGGGCCGCTGGCCGGTGAGTTCGGGATGTGGGACGTGTCGGGGCCGACGGTGCGAGCCGGGAAGCTGCACGCGCCGGGGATTGACGATGTGTTGAGCGTGGTGGTGGCGCTGGCGACGGCGGCGCAGGTACGGCGCGGGCCGGTCTGGTTCGTGTTCACGCGCGCGGAGGAGGTCGGGTTTCACGGCGCGATCAAAGTGGCCGAAGCAGGATTGATTCCGCGCGACGCGCTGGTGGTGTCGCTCGAAATGAGCCGGGAACGTCCGTGGGCGAGGCAGGGGCAGGGGCCGGTGGTGCGAATCGGCGACCGGATGAGCACGTTCGATTCGCACGCGGCGTTGTTCTTCATGGCGACGGCGAAGGCAGCGGGCTTGCCGGTGCAACGGGCGCTGATGGACGGCGGGAGTTGCGAGGCGACGGCGTTCGCCGCGTTCGGGTACCGGGTCGGCGGTCTGTGCTTGCCGCTCGGCAATTACCACAACATCGGTCCCGGCCTGAAGCCCCGCGCGGAGTACGTGAGCGTGGCTGACTTGGAAGCGCTGGTGAAATTGACGGTGGCGGCGGCGGCCCGGTGGCGGGAGTTTGGTCGGACGGGCCCGGACTTGAAACGCCGGGTGGTAGCGCTGGGACGGGCGGCGCCGCGAAAATTGAAGGGATAGCCGGCACGGCTGTCCAATGGATTGATGCGAACGATTGTCCTCACCGCATGGATGCTGGCGGCGGCCGCGTGGGCGGAGACTAATTCCGTGCCGTCGGCCGATGACATGGCACGGGCGCAATTCGAGATGGGCGCGCGCTTGTTGAACGAGCAGAAGTACCTCAGCGCGGCCGATGCGTTCGAGCGGGCGACCCAGGCGGCGCCAAGATTTTTCGAGGCCTACGTGAACTGGGGCATCGCGCTGGCGCAGCTTGGCAAGGAGAGCACGGCGCCAGTCATTCGGATGCGGCGGTTCCAAGACGCGGCGGAGAAGTTCTCGCGGGCGGTGGAACTGAATGCGAGGGCGAAGCTACCGTACCTTTTCTGGAGCGAGACGCTCGCGCTAATTGGCGATCTGCCGATCGAGCCGAAGACGAAACTGAGTTGTTACCTCGGCGCGGCGGATAAGTGCCGGCAGGCCGCGGAGATCGATCCAAAGGATTGGGAGATTTACAACCGGTGGGGCGTGCTCTTGTCCACCAAGCTGGTCGATTACTCACCCGACGATGCGGCGCGGCGGCAGATTTTCGGCGAAGCGGCGGGCTTGTTTGAGAAGGCCGCCGCAACCGCCCGGTTCAGCAGCGAGTTCGGCCCGGTTTACGCGAACTGGGGTGGGGCGCTGGTCGATGTGGCGCGGTTGACGACGAACTCGATCGAGAAGCGGGCGACGCTGCAGTTGGCGGTGGAGAAGTTCGACCAGTCGGCGCGCGCGATGGCGACGGCCGCGGCCACGTACACGCAGTGGGGGGTGGCGTTGACCGATATGGGGCGGCTGACCGGGATGCGGACGGACTTGCGGCTGGCGATTGAGAAGTTCAAGACATCGCTGCGCTACCGGCCGGGGGATGCGAACACGTTGTACCACTTGGCGTGCGCCCATGCCCTGTGCGGCGATGAATTGCTGGCGGCGCAGACGTTGAAACAATGCCTGGCGGCTGCAACAAGCGACGAGTATCGGAATCGCGCCCGGACGAACGAGGATTTCAAGGCGCTCCACGGCAACGCCGAGTTGCGGGACGTGTTCGACGTCCCCGGTCAATGGCGCCCGGAGCCGGTCAAGCCGCTGAGCCGGTAGGACATCGGTATACGCTATCGACTTCCGAGCCATATTTTTGCTAGTTTGTAGGCGTTTTACAGGGAATCAAACTCAAGGGAGAAACACCATTACCATGAAATCAACACGCATCGGCTTGATTGTCGCCGTCGCATTGGCCGTTGGTGCTCAAGTACACGCCAACACCGGTATCTTCGATGCCTTTGCCATCGTCAGCGACACGAACAACGGCAACCTGAAGTACTATGACCTGCCGCCGTCTGTGACGGGGAATCCGGATTTCTCGGGATTCAACTTCGGCACGTTTAATCTGGCGACGGATTTTCTGACGCTTAATGGCGGTCAGGTTAAGACTTTCGAGGACAACAACGACACGGTCTCGGGTGCGCGGTTCTACTGGCGCATCTATGAATAGGGCACTGTGCCGGGAGGGTTCGTCTTCAACACACTGTCCCAACTCGGCGAGAAAGTCGGCAATAACCGCACTTGGGAGTCGACGCTGAATACTTACGACGAACTTCACCCAACTCCTCCCAATCCGCCACTCATCCCCGGCAAGACTTACAATATCGACGCGTATACTTCCTATTTCGCCTTCCCCCCGGGCGGCGGTGTTTCGGAAGTATCCTCATCGCTGCGCACCGCGTCGTTCTCGGTGGTGCCGGAGCCGACCACGGCGTTGCTCGTGGGTTTGGGTCTCTGCAGCGCCTTGGCGCTGCGGCGCAAGTAGGCGAATCATCTGCAATCACCGAACGCCCCGCGGCGAGAGTCGCGGGGCGTTTTTTGTCTCCGGCGGGGAAGTTTTTGGTTGGCGTGCGTAGCGAGGTGTGGCAGATTCCGCGCGCTTTCGGTGAGCCGGTAGCTCAGTTGGTAGAGCAACGGCCTTTTAAGCCGTGGGTCGTGGGTTCGAATCCCACCCGGCTCACCATTTTTCCCGGGGATTGGGTGTTGCAATCGCGACTCGCCTCGCTAGTATCCGCCCAACTTTGACCGTGTCGATGAAAGATTACCGTCCGCAAATTACCTTGTGTCTGATTGTGCCGGTTTTGCCGCAACTCCTGTGGTGCAGCAGCCGTTCACACCTTGTGGTCAACGACGGGGACATCGCGTGAAGCTACCGGGCCGCATCATCACTGCAGTCGTCTTTCTGGTGCTGGCGCTGGGCACCATGGCGGTGTTTTTGCGGATCTACTCTCCCAAGCCGCGGCCGCCGAACGAGGTGCCGTTCGACGCCTATGACCGACGGCCGATGACGGCTGCACTGCAACCCGATCAAGTCGCGCGCGAAGTGGCGACCCTTGCCGGGTTCGGTTCGCGGTTCATTGGGCAACCCGGTTTCCAGCGCGCCGCGGATTACGTCGAGCAGCGATTCACAGAGGCTGGGCTGGAGGTGTTGACGCAGGATCTCGACACGCTCGCCCCGCACACCGTTCGCCGGGAGATTCTCGGTGTGGAAGGCCAACCGCTGCGGGATGTCGAAGTCTATCCGTTCTTCCCAAATCATTTTCAGCCGATGGTCACACCACCGGAGGGATTGACCGGCCAACTCATCCTGCTCACCGACGATGTCCTCGCCCAGCGGTCGAGGTTTGACGATTGCATCGGCGTGGTGGACGCCGTGAATCCGCCCAAGGCCTACGGCTGCGATTGGAGCCGGTACGCACAACTCGGCGTGAAGGCCATCATCGTTTCGCCGCGGTCGGGCTTGAACGACCTGACGGCGGAACGGTGGGCGACGTTGAATCCGCAGATGGTGGGTAACGACCCGATCAACTACGTGCGTCTGCTCGGCAACGCGGCGGTGTACCGGTACCTCGATCAGCCCGTCACGCTCCACGTCCGCACCGAGTTCCGCTCGTACCCGAACCGGACGATCATCGGCATCCTCAAGTCCGGTCGGCCGAATCG
>OMJI01000243.1 GCA_900299315.1 Verrucomicrobiota bacterium
AGGCGATCATGCCGCGCAAGTCTTCGGGCGTGGTCTCGTTGCGGACGAGCAACACCTTCTCGCCCTTGGCCGCGGCTGCATCGGCGCGGTCGGCGTTCAGGTACATCTTGCCGGATGCCGCACCGGGGCCGGCGGGCAAGCCTTTGGCGATGACCTTCGCGGCCTTCTCGGCCTTCGAGTCGAAGATCGGAGCAAGCAACTGGTCGAGCTGGTCGGCCGGGTTGCGCGTGATGGCGGTCTTCCAGTCGATGAGACCTTCCTTCACCATGTCCATCGAGAACTTCAGCGCGGCGAACGCGGTGCGCTTGCCGTTGCGCGTCTGGAGCATGAAGACCTTGCGGTCCTGAATCGTGAATTCGAAGTCCTGCACATCCTTGAAATGCCTCTCGAGGGTGCTGCGGATCTTGTCGAGTTCCTTGTACGCATCCGGCATCTCGTTGGCCAACTGGGCCACCGGCTCCGGGGTGCGCACGCCGGCGACGACGTCTTCGCCCTGCGCGTTGATGAGAAACTCGCCGTAAAACTCTTTCGCGCCGTTCGCAGGATTACGAGTGAACGCCACGCCCGAGCCGGAGGTGTTGCCGGTATTGCCGTAAACCATCGCCTGCACGTTGACGGCGGTGCCCCATTCGGAGGGGATGTTGTATTTGCGGCGATAGACGATGGCCCGGTCGTTCATCCACGAGCCGAACACCGCGCCGGTCGCGCCCCAGAGTTGCTTCCACGGGTCCTGCGGGAACTCCTTGCCGGTCCGGTCGTGAATCAACCTCTTGAAGCGCACGACGAGTTCCTTCAGGTCGGCAACGGACAACTTCGTGTCCTCGACATCGTCCTCGTGCCGTTCGTGTTTCAAGCCATGAATCACGACTTCAAACGGCTCGTGATCCTCGTCCTTGCCCTTCTGGACGCCCATCACCACGTCGCCGTACATCTGGATGAACCGCCGGTAGCAATCCCACGCGAACCGCTCGTTCTTCGTCGCCGCGACCAACGCGAGTACCGTCTCGTCGTTCAAGCCGAGGTTCAAGATCGTGTCCATCATGCCGGGCATCGAATCGCGCGCGCCCGACCGGACCGACACCAGCAACGGCATCGCGGACTTGTCGCCGAACTTCGTGCCCATGATCTTCTCGATGGACGCCACGCCGGCTTTCACCTGCGCGTCGAGGATCTGCGGGTAGGTCTTCTTGTTTTCGTAATAATACGTGCAGACCTCGGTCGTGATCGTGAAGCCCGGGGGTACCGGCAACCCGATGCGCGACATCTCGGCGAGATTGGCGCCTTTGCCGCCGAGCAACGGCTTCATGCCGCCATTGCCATCCGCCTTGCCGCCACCAAACAAATACACGTACTTCGCTGACTTCTTCACTGCCTTGGTAGATTTCTTAGCCATGATCTTATGAGCTTTCTGTGTGAATTAGTCCCGACCGGGAACAATCCCGGCGGGCGCCAACCTCCACTACGGGGGAAACTTCGGCGCGGAGAATAGCAAACCGCCCCACCCTGTCAATCCACACGACACCCCGGCAGTCTTGGGTTTGTAGTGCGGCGATTTATCGCCGCTTTCCCCCACTACGAACCGCCCGCTACGCCCGCAAAAATCGCCAGAGCAACGCGAGGCCGACGAATTCGAAGATCAGGTTGGGCGTCCAGAGAATAGCTTCCGGGAAGAGAGACGGGCGGTCCTTCACCGCGTTCGCCGTGATCATCACAAAGTAAAACATGAACGCCAGCCCGAGGCTGAGCGCGATGCCAATCGACGTCTCGCGCCGGCTGGTTTTCATCCCGAGCGGTATGCCGATCAACGTGAAGGCCACGCAAGCGGTCGCCATCGAAGCCCGGGCGTGCGCCTCGACCAACGCCGCCGCGGGATAAATCCCCCGGGCTTGCAAGTTGCGAATCTCATCGACCAACTCGGGGAGGGTAAAATCACTGATTCTCTTGGAGCTCCTGGCCTTGCGGAGAATGCGACCAAGATCGAGCTCGACCGGGTAGCGTTGCGCCGTCGTGCCAGCCCTGATTTTGCGGAAGTTGGTCGGGTCGCTCTGGTCGCGCAAGTCACCGCGCACATCCTCCAAATCGAGCAGCAACTTGTCCGCATCGCGTTTCACCGACACCGTCCCGCGTTTGGCGCGTAAGCTGGAGATGACGTTGCCCTTGTCGTCGAGAGTGTAAATCACCACGTCTGCTAGAGAACTACCGGTCTTGCGTCCCACGAAGAGCACGTAGCCGGGGAAGTCCTTCATGTAACGGCCTTCCTCGATCAAATCGGACGGCCGCTCCATGACGGTGCGGAAGAACAGCGTCCGCAACTGATACTTGCAGATCGGCGCCAGCGTCGCGTTGATGTAGAAACACAATCCCGCCAGCGCCACGCCCACCAAGATCACCGGCGCCGTGATCTGCCCCAAACCGATTCCACTCGCGCGGATCGCGGTAATCTCGTGATCGGCGCTCAACCGGCCGAACACCAGCAGTGCCGCCGCGAGGATCGCCGTCGGCAACGTGAAGCTCAGCATATTCGGCAACGCCAAGAGCAGAAACTGGCCAAACGTCCCCAGGCTCAAGTTCCGGTCGCTGAACTGCCGCAACGCCCCGATGAACAGCAGCACAAACGTCAGCACCGCCACGGTCATAATCAGCGTGACCAGCGTTTGGCGCAGGATATACTTGTGCAGAATTTTCATCGGGAGAGAGACGAGTAACAGCTTTCCCCACAAATGACCATGCGAAAACTTTTCCTCGGCCCCTTCCAACCCGCGCTTGAAACCGCGCTCGCCGCCGAGGTCGCCGCGTTCAAAAAAGCCCACGGCCCGCTCGCGCCGCTTACGATCCTCGTCCCCACGCGCCTCCTCGGCCTGCACCTCCACCGGCAACTCGCGCCGCACATCAATCTCAAGTTCCAAACCCTCGCCGACTTCACCACCGGCCCGACCCCGCCGCCGCTCGGACTCGAACTCCTCTGCCGGCAACTCGCCCGCGACTTCCCGGCCGACGGCTATTTCGCCCCCATCCGCAACACCCCTGGCTTCGCCGCCGCCCTCGCCGCGACCTTCACCGACCTCCAAGAAGCCAACCTCACTCCCGCCGCCTTCGCGAAAAAAGCCACCACCCCCAAGCTCCGCGAACTCGCCGCCGCCTACCGGGCTTTCACCGACTGGCTCAACTGCCACTTTCCGCAATCCGCAACCCGCAATCCGCAATCCCCTGTTTTCCTCTACGGTTTCTACGACCTCAACACCGCCCAAAAGCAACTCATCGAATCACTCGCCCCCTCCGCCGTCTTCTTCCCCTCCCAATCCGACTACGCCCAATCGTTACTGAAATGGTTCGAATCCCTGGGCTACATACTCGCTCCCTCATCATTCATCCCTCATCCCTCGCCAATTCTCCTCTCCTCCCCCGGCGAATCCGCCGAAGTCCGCGAAGCCATCCGGCACGCCTGCCTATGGCTCCGCGAACATCCCGACAAACGCTTCCACGACGTCGCCATCCTCTACCGGACCCGCGACCAATACGACGCCCTCCTCCGCGACACGCTCCGGCAACTTGGCCTACCGGCGCACTTCCGCGGCGGCCGCCCCATCAGCGAGCATTCCGATGCCCAACTCCTCCTCCTCTTCCTCGAAACCGTCCGCAGCGATTTCAGCCGCGCGTCCGTGATGGAACTTGCCGGCCACATCGGCGCGCATTCCAATTGGGACAAACACACCGTCGATCTCGGCATCGTCGGTGGGCGCCAACAATGGCAAACCCGCCTCACCCAACCCGGCAGCCTCCGCGATTTCGTGGAGCAACTCTTCACCCTCGGCGACAAACTCCCCGCTACCGGCAAATGGGTCGATCTCGTCACAGACCTACTCACCGGCTGGCGCAAACTTGGCGGCAAACACGAGCCGGTCGCCCACGCCATCGAAACGCTCGCCGCGCTCGACGCCTTCAGTTCCCCGGTCACGCTCGAAACCTTCACCGACTTCTGCCACCGCATCCTCGACACCACCCGCGAACCCGCCGGCCACTTCCAAGACGGCGGCTTCTTCGTCAGCGACATCATGGGCGCGCGGGGCCTCAGCTTCCCACTCGTCATCGTCCTCGGCATGGTCGAGAAAAGTTTTCCACGCCCCGTCCGCGAAGACCCGCTACTGCTGGACGATGAACGCCAGCGGATTTCAATCAACCTGCCGCGCAAGCTGGCCGGTCACGCCGAAGAGAAGCTCCTCTTCGAGCTCGTCACCCACGCCGCGCAGGAGCAACTCGTCCTCAGCTGGCCACGCCTCGAAGCCGCGACCGCCCGACCACGTGTGCCATCGTGGCTACTGCTGGAGGCGACCGGCGCGAAGGACTTCGAGTCGCTGGAAAAGCTCGCGACGCAAATTCCGCTCACGCCCATTCGCGAGACCAAGCTCGCGCTGGAAGAACGTGAGTTTGACCTACCGGCTTTGGAGAAGACCACGAGCGATGATTACCGGCGCGTCGTCTCACCGCGCTTGCCGTCAGTGCTGACCGCCGCGGAAGCGCGCTGGAAAAACCGGGCGCTCACCCGGTACGACGGTTTGTTGCAGGACCCGGCCGCGTTGGCGTTGCTGCGCGACCGGTTCGTCCTCGAAAAACTCGTCATCAGCGCCACGTCACTCGAAAACTTTTTCCGCTGTCCGTTCTACTATTTCCAAAAACAGATTCTCAAAACCCAACCGTGGGAGGAACCCGAGGCCGTCCTCACCATCGACGCCAGCGACCTCGGTTCGCTCTATCACATAATCCTCGAGGATTATTACGGGCAACAGCCCGGTGCCGACCTCGACGCGATTTTCGCGGCGCGCTTCCGCGAGTTCGAGGAACACGGCAATACCGGCTTCCCCGCCATCTGGGAGTTGAAGAAGCAAATCATCCGCGAGGAAATCACCACGCTCATCCAACGCGCCGATCCGAAGTGGCGGCCGGTGGACTTCGAGAAGGAATTCGACAACCTCACCGTCTCCGCCCCGGTCAAGTTGCACGGCAAGATCGACCGGATCGACCAGCAAGATGACCGGCTACGCGTGCTCGATTACAAGACCGGCAAGTTCAAGGACGGGCTCAAGGACAACGATTTTCGCGGCGGCGAGGCGCTCCAACTCGCGCTCTACCTCCTCGCCACGGAAAAACTTTTCCCCGGCAGAAAGGTCGAGTCGGCGAGCTATCTCTACTTCACCTTGCGCGGCGGTTACCGGACCGCAAGTTTCACGCGCGAGGCTTTGCGTGCGAAAGATGCCGAGTTGAACCACATTCTGGAAACTGCCTCCGCGATGATCCGCGCCGGGACCTTCGCCCAATACGCCCCGGTCAAACACGGCTCCTGCACGCATTGTGATTACCGGCCCATCTGCGGCAACGGCATCCACAAGATTTACGAACGCAAACAAGGTGATGCACCGCTGAAAGAGTTTCTCGGGATCAAGGGAGGCGGCAACGATGAAGAATCGTAAGCCCAACACCCCTCACCCTGACCCTCTCCCTCAAGGGGAGAGGGAACCCGGCACACATTCCCCTCTCCCCGTTCAACGGGGAGAGGGTCAGGGCGAGGGGCCGTACGACCAAGCCGCCCGAGACGCAGCACTCAACCTCGACACGACGGTTTTCGTCGAAGCCGCGGCGGGTACCGGCAAGACCACTACTCTCGTCTCCCGGATTCTCAACGCGGTGACCTCGGGGCGGGCGCGCGTGCACGAGATTGTCGCCATCACCTTCACCGAGAAAGCGGCCGGCGAGTTGAAGATGCGGTTGCGCAAAGGTATCGAGGATGCGTGTAGTGGCCGCCCTCCCGGCGGCAATGCCGGAACACCCGAAGCCGCCGGGACGGCGGCCACTACACCGTTGCTGCAGCAGGCGTTGACTGACCTCGAACGCGCGCACATCACGACGATTCACTCGTTCTGCGCATGGATTCTGCGCGAGCGGCCGGTCGAGGCGGCGGTCGACCCGCAGTTCCAAGTCGCCGACCCGTTGCGGACGGAGTTACTGCTCGATGAAGCTTGGGAAGATTGGTTCAGCAGTCAGCTCGCCGCCAATCCACCGGCTCTTCGACAAGCAATCTTGCACGAGGTGAATCTCGCAGCGTTGCGCGAACTGGCGGAGTTGCTCGTGACGAAACGCGACCGGCTGGGCAAGTGGACGGCACGGTTACCGGCAGATTTGTCGCAGATGGTGCAGCGGTTGCGCGCGAGTGCGCCCGGGTTGCAGGGATTGCTAAAGCACTGCGTCGCCAAGGACGGTAACGCTTATCAGCAGACGGAGGCGCTGCTCGGTGTCTTGGCCGCGGCGGCACATCTCTCACCGGAACGGCTGACGGCGGCGTTGTCGGAACTGAAACTCGTCACGTCGCGCGCGAAGGCGGATTTCGATTCGCCGGCGAACTGGAAGGATTTCAACGACACCATCAAGGAACTGCGCGAGGCTCTCGATGAATTCACCAGCGCGGCCGACCACAATCTGTTGCTCGACTTGACCGGGTGGCTGACCGGCTTCGTACAGCATTTCCAAAAGGCGAAACACAAAGCCGCGCTGCTGGACTTCGACGATTTGCTCTACATGACGCGCGACCTGTTGCGCGACAACGCCGAGGTGCGCGCGCAGTTGCAGGGCCGGTTCAAGTTCATCCTCGTCGACGAGTTTCAAGATACCGACGCGGTACAGACCGAGATCGTTCTGCTGCTCGACGAGGGCACGCCCGGCAAGCTGTTCATTGTCGGCGACCCGAAACAGAGCATCTACCGGTTTCGCGGCGCAGATATCGAGTTGTACGCCGCGACGCGCACGAAGCTGACGAAGCGCGGCCAAGTTCTGGAATTCAGCCAGAACTTCCGCAGCGCGTCGACGATTCTGGATTGGGTCAACGAGACGTTCCAGAAGCTCATCCAAGTACCGGCCGATGGCCAGTACCAACCGGCTTACATCAAACTCGTGCCGGCACCCAAACATGCCGTGACGGAACCGCGCGTCACACTGTTGCGTCCGCAGACGCTTGCGAAGATGGACACCACGCAGACGCGCCGGGCGGAAGCGGCGGCGATTGCCCGGTATCTCAAGGCGCGGCCCGGTAAGTTTAGTGATGTGGTGCTGCTCTTCCGCAGCTTTACCGGCATCGACATCTATGCGGATGCGTTTGTCGAACACGGCATCCCGCTGCGCATCATTGGCGGGCGCGGTTACTATCAGCGGCAGGAAATCCAGACGTTGCTTTCGTTGTTGTCGTGTCTCGACAATCCGTCTGACCAACTCCATCTCATTGCGGTGTTGCGGTCGCCGTTGTTCGGCTGGACGGATGACCGGGTGTTTCTCGCGGCGGCGGAGAACAAACTCGATTACCTGCAACACCCCGACCTCGACCTGCTCCGGGAGCTTCACGAGCAGCGTCACGCGTTCTCCGTGGCCGGTTATGTGGAACACGTGCTGACGCGGACGAAGATTTGCGAGACGTTTCTCGCGAGCCAACCGGATGGTGCGCAGTGCGTGGCGAATTTGTTGAAGACGCTGGAACTGGCCCGGCAGTTCGAGGCGACTGGGTTGCGGTCAGTTCGGCAGTTCGTCCGCCAGTTGCGTGAGACGGTGGTGGCCGGGTTGGACGAGGAGCCATCCCCGGCCAACGAGGAGACGGATAACGTCGTGCGCTTCCTCAGCATGCACAAATCGAAGGGGCTGGAGTTCCCGGTCGTGGTGCTGCCTGACCTCGCCGGTAAGTCCAATGATTCCGGCACGTCGCTGCTGTTCGGCGACTCGACGGAACTGAGGTTCGCGGGCTGCAAGACAGGCGGGTTCGAGAAACTCAACGAGCATCAGAAGAAGCGCGAGGAAGCGGAGGAAATCCGGTTGCTGTACGTCGCAGCCACGCGCGCGAAGGAGCGACTGGTGATTCCGTGGTTCGCGGAAAAAGGCGCGCGGCTGGATTTGTTGAAGAAAGGATTTGAGCC
>OMJI01000244.1 GCA_900299315.1 Verrucomicrobiota bacterium
ATGGCCGCCGTACTTTTCGGCTTTGTCGTCGGCTCGGTTGTACACGACCCGGCCGCCCTTCACGAACGGGACGGCTTGCGACCAGAGTTTGCCTTCGGGATTGAGGATTGGCTCGGCGCTGTATTGGGGTAGGTAAATGCGGCGCATGTTCTTGGTAGTGTTGGCGCCGCTGCGGTGGAAGTTGTAGCTCGTGAACGCCACGATGCTGCCGGCAGGCACGATGATCGGGATGCCGGGATCGCTGCCGGTATAACCGACGAGGTCGTTCGTGCCTTCTTCGCGGTTGTGATCGTAAATCGTGTGGCTCGTGCCACCGCGCGAGTGTGGCAACAGATAAACAGTGCCGTTCTCCTCGCTCACGTCGTCGAGCGTGCACCAGCAGGTGAGGTACGGACGATGCCGGGTGTTGTTGTCGCCGTGCTTGACGTAGCCGGAATCCTGATGCCACGCGAATTTCATCCCCTGCTCCGCGCCTTTGACGACCCATTGTTCATGGAACAGATACACGTCGTCGCCAAGCGCAGCCTGCGTCACCTCCGCCATGAGCGGACTGTAGATGAACTGCCACAGCCGGGGGCTGAGCCGATACTGATTACTGACGAAATATCGTTTCCCGCGATGGTTGATGCCTTCCGTCTTCACATTATTGGCGTCCATCTGCGCGTCGTAGTAGCCGAGGAAGTAGGAGCATTCCTCCCGCAACATCGCCAGCATGTCCGGCGGGATTACGCCTTCGAGGATCATGTAACCCTCGGTCCGGTATTGCTCGCGCAGATCGTCCGTGATGATGCCGTCTAAAATTGCTGTGCTCATATTGGTGCTCACTATACGCCGAAAATCAGGGAATTCTTCTCATTTTACCGCAATCTGTTATCATTTAATGTCGCCATGAAGGAAATCCTCCGCATTCCAGCCGAACTCGATGGCGGCGCTTGGCACATGCAACTCTCCGGTGTCCCCCGGCGCCACATCCACCGGCATGATGAGTTGGAGGTGAACCTTGTCTTGCGTGGCCGCGGCAAATATCTCCTCGCCGACCGGACTTACGAACTCAGCCGCTGCACGCAGATCTGGTTGTTCCCGGAACAAAACCACGTCCTGCTCGAAACCAGTCCCGACTTCGAAATGTGGGTGCTCGTCTTCAAGCCGGCCATGGTCCAGCGCGCCTGCACGACTGACACCGCCCGGCCGTTGCTGGAATTGAACCCGGCCACCTCCTACTGCAAACAACTCACCGAGGAACAAACCCGCCGGCTCCACAGTCTGTTTCAGGAAGTCCAACACGCCCTTACCGATCCCGCCCGGCACAATGCCGGCCTCGCCTACGCGATGCTCAGCGCGTGGGCCGCGCAACTCGCCGCCGACAAAATTCCCGGCAGCGCCAATGTCCATCCTGCTGTCGAGCGCGCCGTCCGGCTCTTGCGCTTCGAGGACACGCCGCTTTCGCTGGAAGACATCGCGCGCCATGCCGGCTTGAGTCCCGCCCGGCTCAGCCGCGTCTTTCAGGAGCAGACCGGCCAAAGCATCACCGACTTTCGCAACCGCCAACGCTTGGAACGTTACCTCACTCTCACCGCCGGCGGCGACCGCAAGAAAATGATCCAAGCCGCGCTCGATGCCGGCTTTGGCAGCTACCCGCAATTCCACCGGGTCTTCAAGAAACTCATGGGTTGCAGTCCGCAGCAACACCGGCGCCGCGCGTTGTAGTTGAGCCGGGCAGCGGCTCGGCTAGAATCCGCGCATGAATTTTTCGATCATCACTCAAAGCGCCGGCCTGCTCCTGCTCTCGAACACCTTCATGACGTTCGCGTGGTACTCGCACCTGCGAAACTGGAACGACCGGAAATGGTACGTCGCGGCCGTGTTGAGTTGGGGCATCGCGTTCTTTGAGTATCTGCTCCAAGTCCCCGCCAACCGGATCGGCCACACCACGTTGAACCTCGCGCAATTGAAGGTGATGCAGGAGGTAATCACATTGGCTGTGTTCGCGCCGTTCGCCTATTTCTACATGCAGCAACCGCTGAAGTGGGATTATCTGTGGGCCGGGCTCTGCCTGATTGGCGCAGTGTATTTCATGTTCCGGGGGTGATTTCGCCATTGGAATCCCGATTGAAATCTGCTAAGCATTCCCTGCGAGCGCAAGATGCTGATCAGTGTTGTCATCCCGACGCTGAATGAGGAGGTCAACCTCCTCGTCACCCTGCGTCAACTCGCCACCCACCCGGATGTCGAGTTGATTGTCGTCGATGGCGGCTCGACCGACCGGACTGCGGAGATCGCCAGGCAGTTCACTCCGTTCGTGTTCATTTCCCTACCGGGCCGCGCGCGCCAGATGAACATGGGAGCCCGACACGCTACCGGGGACATCTTGTTGTTCCTGCACGCCGACACGTTTCTCCTGCCGGGGGCACTGGAGGAAGTGCAACGGCGGATCATCGCGGACGCGGCGGTCGGCGGGGCGTTTGACTTGCAGATCGATTCGCGGAGCCGCTTATGCAAGTTCGTCGCGAAAGTCTCCAGTCGCCGGTCGCGCTGGCTGCGCCTGCCGTATGGCGACCAGGGTATCTTCGCGTGGCGGCAGACATTCCTCGAACTGGGTGGCTTCCCGGAAATCCCGATCATGGAAGACATCGGCTTCGCCCGCAAACTGCGCCGCGCCGGTCGGTTGGCATTTATCCGGTCGGGCCTCGTCACCAGCGGCCGCCGGTGGGAAGCGAACGGGACGATCCGCACCACGCTGGTGAATTGGTGGGTGACGTTCCTGTACATGCTACACATTCCCCCCGCGCAACTGCGGCGCATCTACGACAACTGGCTCGTCAGCGGCAAACCGCGTCGCGACAAGTCTGAGTTGATCCCGCCGAGCGAACGCAGCGTGCAGGAGCGGGCGTAGAAATTCTTTCCGGAAAATATTCCGGAGTTTTTGTGGAAATTTTTGGTGAAGCCCGGTAGTGTCCGCGCTCGTGCAATGCGTCTTGATCACCGGGGGGGCGGGATTCATCGGTTCGCATCTCGCGGAGGCGCTGGTGACGGAGGGCAAGGAGGTCTTCGTCATCGACGACTTGAGCACGGGCGCCGCGTCAAACTTGGCCGGGTTACAGGGGAATGCCCGGCTGCATACCACGCACGGTTCCATCCAAGACTTGTGGACGCTCGAACCGCTGGTGGAGAAAGTGGATTTCGTCTATCACCTCGCGGCGGCAGTCGGCGTCGATCTCGTCGTCAAAAAACCCGTCCACACCATCGAGGATAACGTCCGCGGCACAGAGAATGTGCTCGCAGCGGCAGCCAAATATCTCAAGCCGGTGCTGCTGACCTCGACCTCGGAGGTGTACGGCAAGAGCGACAAGGAGCGGTTCCGGGAGGATGACGACCTGCTGATCGGCCCACCGGCGTTTGCCCGGTGGGGCTACGCCTGCTCCAAGTTGCTGGACGAGTTTCTCGCGATGGCATACTGGCGCGAGCGCGAGTTACCGGTGCGCATCGTGCGGTTGTTCAACACGGTGGGCCCGCGGCAGACCGGCCGGTATGGGATGGTGTTGCCGCGTTTCGTGGAGGCAGCGCTCCGCGATGAGCCAATCGTCATCCACGGCGACGGGAAACAGAGCCGGTGCTTCTGTCATGTGAGTGATGTGGTGCGAGCGTTGACGGAATTGCCGAAACATCCTCGTTCAATCGGCGAGGTGTACAATCTTGGCAGCAGCGAGGAAGTTTCCATTCTCGAACTTGCGCGCCGCGTGAAGCAGTTCACCGAGAGCCGGTCGGAACTCCGGTTGATTCCCTACGAGCAAGCCTACGCGAAGGGATTTGAAGACATGCGCCGACGGGTGCCGAGCACGGAGAAGATTTATCAATTGATGGGCTGGCAACCGACGAAGTCGCTGAATGAAATTATCCGGCTTTCCGTCGAATATCAGCGGGCTGCCGTGCGGTCATGAATGAAGGGTTGAACTGCCGGGGTCGCTGTGCTAGGAGGATGTGAGTCGTACGGTATGGGCCCTGCTCAAGAAAATAGATCGATGAGCACGTCGCGCGAAATGAACGAAGACGCCAAGAAGATGGTGATGAATTCGTCGTTGTATCGCGAGTTCTTGGCGGAGCGTGAGGAGATTCTCCGACACAAGTGGCTGGAGAGTGAAAAGGCCGGGTATGACATCGGGTTTGAGCGCGCCTTGCTCGATTGGATTGTGAAGCATCGCTCGAACTGGCGCAAGAATCGCCGTCCGAGTTCGCCTGGTAAGAGTCAGTAACAGAACATTTGCCGTCCGCGCCTTTAAGCGGGTCCTGCGAGGCCCGCAAGGAGCTAAAATGAAAAAGCCGACACAACCAAGTTCGCCTCGCCACCGCAGTGGCGGGGTTTTTTTGTGCCCGTGAGCACCGTCATCCTGCTCGATGCGCTCGCCATCGAGCGCGCGCTCACGCGCATGGCACACGAAGTCGTGGAACACAACCCGGCCGCGGACGCGCTCGCGTTTGTGGGCATCCGCACCCACGGAGTCCCGTTGGCCCAGCGGCTCGCGAAGCGCGTCGGCACCATCGTGCAACGTGAGCTACCGGTCGGGGAATTGGACATCTCCATGCACCGCGACGACTTGGCGCTGCGGGAGGAATTGCCGAAAGTCGGCCTGTCCAATGTTCCTTTTGATGTGACCGGCAAGGAGCTTGTCCTGGTGGACGACGTGTTGTTTACCGGCCGCTCCATCCGAGCGGCGATGGACGAGATCGCGGATTTCGGCCGCGCTCAACGCATTCAGCTCGCGGTGTTGGTCGACCGCGGGCACCGGGAACTGCCCATCCGCCCGGATTACGTCGGCAAGAACGCGCCGACGTCGCGCGACGAGCGGGTGCGGGTCAGGTTGACCGAAGTGGATGGACGCGATGAGGTGGTGATCGAAAAATGAAAACAACCCCGTGGAACCGGAAAGATCTGCTAGGCATCCAAGATTTATCTCCTGCCGAGATCAATTTCATCCTCGATACCGCGACCGCCTTCAAACAAGTCGGCCAGCGCACCATCAAGAAGGTGCCTTCGCTGCGCGGCAAGACGATGGTGAATTTATTTGTCGAGCCTTCCACCCGCACACGAACGAGTTTTGAGCTAGCCGCGAAACGGTTGTCCGCCGACGTGATCAATATCGACACGAGCGCGTCGAGCCTAGTGAAAGGCGAGACGTTGAAAGACACGGCGTTGAACTTGCAGGCGCTCAAAGCGGACATCATCACGATCCGACACTCGGCCGCCGGGGCCCCGCATTTTCTGGCCTCCCGGCTCAAGGCCAGCGTGGTGAATGCCGGTGACGGTGCCCACGAGCATCCGACCCAGGCGTTGCTGGATGCGTTCACGATCTGGGAGAAGAAAGGCAAGATTGCCGGGCTGCGGGTGACAATCCTTGGCGACATTCTTTATTCGCGCGTGGCCCGGTCGAACATCTGGCTGCTCACCAAGCTCGGCGCGCACGTCACGTTGGCCGGGCCGTCGACTCTGGTGCCGCGCACGTTCGAGCAGCTGGGCTGCCGGGTGACGCACAACATCGACGACGCGCTCGACGGCGCGGACGTGATCAACCTGTTGCGGATACAACACGAGCGCCAACGCCGGTCGGCTTTTCCCAGCATCGGCGAGTACACGGCGGTGTTCGGGTTGAACAAGGAGCGGTTCGCGCGCACGAAGTCGGATGCGTTGATCATGCATCCCGGCCCGATCAACCGCGGCGTGGAAATCGACAGTGAAATCGCCGATTGCGAACGGTCGGTCATCCTCGAGCAAGTCACGAACGGCCTCGCCGTCCGCATGGCGGCGTTGTTCCTGTGCGCAGGAGGAGCATGAACGCATTGCACATCAAGGACGGCCGGGTCATCGATCCCGCCAATAAGGTGGATGAGAAACGCGATGTGTTCATCGTCGACGGCAAGATTGCGACGAGCGCACCGCAGGCGAAAGTCATCGACGCGACCGGGAAGATTGTGACCCCGGGGCTGGTTGATATTCACGTTCATCTGCGGGAGCCCGGTCGGAGCGATAAGGAGACGATCGAAACCGGTACATTATGCGCCGCGCGTGGCGGGTTCACCTCGGTGGTTTGCATGCCAAACACCTCGCCCACGGCGGATAACACCGGCACGATCGCGTACATCAAGCAGCGCGCGGCGGCGGTTGCCCACGTGAACGTCTTCCCGACCGGGGCGATCACCAAGGAATTGAAGGGCGAGGAGCTCGCGCCTATCGGATCGCTCAAGAAGGCTGGTGTGGTGGCCATCACAGATGACGGGCATTGCGTCCAAAACAACGACTTAATGCGTCGCGCGGTGCAGTACGCCAAGATGTTTGAGCTGCCGGTGATGGATCACTGTCAGGATTACACGCTTGCCGCTGATGGCGTCGCCAACGAGGGTTACTGGAGCCTGGTGCTAGGTCTGCGCGGGTGGCCGGCGATCGCCGAAGACATGATCGTGATGCGGAACATCCTGCTCGCGCAGGACACGCAGTGGCAAATCCACTGCCAGCATATTTCCTCGGCGAACGCTGTGAACCTGCTTCGCGAGGCGAAGAAGCGCGGCGTCCCCATCACAGCCGAGGCATGCCCGCATCACTTCACACTGACGGATGAGTCGCTCAAGACCTACGACACAAACTGCAAAATGAATCCGCCCCTGCGAACAGATCGCGACCGTGATGCGATTCTGGAGGGCCTAGCGGACGGGACGCTGGACTGCATTGCCAGCGACCATGCGCCGCATTGTACGTTTGAAAAGGAAGTGGAGTTCGACCACGCGCCGTTTGGGATTTTGGGATTGGAGACAGAGCTTGCATTGTCGATGGAGCTTGTGCGGAAGAAAGTGCTGTCCCTGCCGGACTTGATCGCGAAGCTCACCCACATACCGGCCCAGATCGTCCGATTGAAGAAGGGCACGCTCTCGGCCGGCAGTGATGCTGATGTGACCATCATTGACCCCGAACGTAAGTGGACATACGATGTAGGCCAGTCGGCAAGTAAGTCGCGCAACTCCCCGTTCCACGGTTGGCAACTGCAGGGAAAAGCTGTCGCGACAATTGTCGGCGGGAAAATGGTTTGGCAGGAATGACAAATTTACCCGGTGTACTTGCACTCGAAGATGGAACGGTGTTTCGCGGCGTTGGTTTTGGCGCCAAGGCCACCGTCTGCGGCGAAGCGGTCTTCAATACGTCGATGACCGGCTATCAGGAGATTCTCACTGACCCTTCGTACAAGGGACAGATCGTCGCGATGACGTATCCGCAAATTGGGAACTACGGTATCAACCTAACCGATGTTGAAAGTTGGCGGCCTCATGTTGCCGGCTTTCTTGTTCGGGAGCTTTCTTCTGTGACATCCAATTGGCGCTCGGTGCAAACATTGCCAGAGTATCTCGAGAAGAACGGAATCCCGGGAGTCCAAGGCATTGATACTCGGTCATTGACAAAATCGCTTCGTGTACTCGGAGCGATGAAAGCCTGCATTTCCACAGAGAAACTTTCTGACAAGGAGGCAGTTCTCCTAGCAAAGAATTGGCGTGGAATCGTTGGCGTGGACTTCGTGAAAGATGTGACACATCCAAAGCCATTTCAGTGGGATCCTGATGACCAACTCAGTCAGAACTGGAAGATCGTCAGAGGTGCCGATGGAAAGATGCAATACGCGGATGCGCTGCCGGTGGCTGACATTCCCATCGTCGCATTTGATTTCGGCATCAAGTACAACATCCTAAGAAGGCTTCGGCAGCGTGGATTTAGAGTGCAAGTGGTGCCAGCCACGACGACAGCGGAAGACGCACTGGCGTACCGGCCGCGCGGAGTTTTTCTCTCAAATGGCCCTGGTGACCCAAACGCTCTCGACTACGCTCACAAGGCAGTCCGAGGATTACTGGGGAAAGTGCCGATCTTCGGAATTTGCCTCGGGCATCAGGTTTTGGGACATGCCTTTGGTGGAAAGACGTATAAACTCAAGTTTGGACACCGCGGCGGAAACCAGCCCGTTAAGGACTTCCAAACCGGTAAGGTCGCAATCACGTCGCAGAATCACGGATTTGCCGTCGATCCAAATACTCTACCTGGGGAAGTTGAGGTCACGCAAATTAACTTAAATGATCATACGGTCGAGGGAATGCGCCATCGGGAGTTACCGGTGTTCTGCGTTCAATACCATCCTGAGGCTTCACCAGGACCGCATGATGCAGGTTTCCTTTTCGACCGATTTAGGTCTCTGATTGAGACTGGCTCGCTTTCTTGAGCCAAACGAGAAGGATCGCTATGTCGGCAGGCGTAACTCCCGATATTCGGGATGCTTGTCCGATAGAGTCCGGACGGAACCTCGTGAGCTTCTGACGTGATTCAAATCGAATAGCTGCAATCTTGTCGTAGTCAATCCACGCTGGCAACCGCTTGTCTTCTAGCGCCTTAAACCTTTGGATCTGTTCCACATCACGCGCTATGTAACCTTCGTACTTAATTTGGATTTCAATTTGTTGCTGAACGTCCAGAGGTAATGATAGGTCAGCGATCGGAATATCTTGGTACGAAATCTCCGGACGGCGCAGGATTTCAGCATAAGTCTGATGACTGTTCCTCGTTGAACTTAACCTCTTCAACTCACGATCGATTGCATCTCGCTTATTGGCAAATAGAGTCCAGTGGTCGTCTCCAACTAATCCAATATTCCTTCCAAGCGGGGTAAGGCGTAAATCCGCATTGTCCTGCCGAAGTTGGAGCCGGTACTCTGCCCGGGAAGTGAACATTCTGTACGGCTCATCTGTACTCTTAGTGATGAGGTCATCAATGAGCACGCCGATGTAACTGTCGGCACGAGTGAGGATCATCGGCGGGTTACGCAAGACTCGAAGCGCTGCGTTAATTCCAGCCACAAGCCCCTGAGCGCCAGCCTCTTCATACCCGGACGTTCCATTGATTTGGCCCGCGAAATAGAGGTTTGTTACCCGCTTCGTCTCGAGCGTGGGGTGCAGTTGATGGGGAAGACTGTAATCGTATTCAACTGCATATGCAGGACGTATGATTTCCGCACGCTCTAAGCCGGTGATGCTATGGATCATCTCCAACTGAACATCTTCCGGTAAGCTCGTGGATGCTCCATTTACGTAAAATTCGTCGGTGTTCCTTCCCTCCGGCTCCAAGAAGATCTGATGCCGGTCCTTTTCAGCGAACTTCACTACTTTGTCCTCGATCGAGGGACAGTACCTAGGTCCAACACCCTTAATCTGGCCGGAGTACATCGGCGACCGATGAAGATTGCGAGCGATGATGTCTTTGGTCGCCTCCGTGGTATAAGTGATGAAGCATGGCAATTGTTCCACGTGGAACCGCGATGTGGTCCTGTAGGAGAAGAACGGAGGTGGGTTATCTCCAGACTGAACGTCCATCCTTCTGAAATCAATCGAACGTCGGTTAAGCCGTGGAGGAGTTCCAGTCTTAAGTCGGCCGAGCTCGAATCCCAATCCAGCGAGCGTACTCGACAATCCATATGCAGCCGGCTCGCCAGCCCTTCCTGCCTCAACTCTAGCCTCGCCGATGTGGACTAAGCCCCGCAGAAAGGTACCGGTCGTGATGACTACACTATCGGAGGTATACCGAGCCCCAGTCTTCGTGGTCACTCCGATTACCGAATCCCCGCGCACTACTAAATCCTCGATCATCGCCTGTTTTAGGTCGAGATTCGGCTGGCGCTCAATGACCAGCTTAAGCCGAAACTGATAAGCCTTCTTATCGCACTGCGCCCTCGGCGCCCATACGGATGGACCCTTCTTTGTATTGAGCATCCGCAGTTGAATGGCTGTTTGATCGGTATTTACACCCATCTCCCCACCAAGCGCATCAATCTCACGTGTGAGGTGTCCCTTTGCTAAGCCTCCGATGGCTGGATTACAAGACATCTGCCCAATCGTATCGAGATTTGTTGTAATGAGGAGTGTAGGAACGCCCATCCGAGCGGAAGCCAGCGCGGCTTCAGTCCCCGCGTGTCCCGCGCCGACTACTATCACACCATAATGCTTTGGATAATCGAATATTGTCATCACTTACCGATGCAGAACCGACTAAATATCCTATCGAGTACATCTTCGCCGAACGATTTTCCCACCACTTCATCGACGCTATGGAGAGCGTTTCTTATTTCTTGCGCTATTGTGTCATTCCAATGTTGATTATCTATAAGTTGTATAGATCCAGTCAATGATTTGACTGCGTGTTGAAATAACACTTTCTGACGTTCGTTGACCACCACGCTCTGGTGTTCTGTGGGAATAGCTTTCAAGGCAGTTTCTCCAATCATCGTGCGAAGTTCATCTAAACCAAACCCGCTTATGCAGGAAACTCTGACCGCCGGTATTCCACCTAGCTTCCCCAAAAGCTGTGCTCTTTTGGGAAGGTCGGATTTGTTCAGGACTACAATACACTCAAGCACGGATCGTTTGTGGAGGATCTCAAGGTCTGCTTGCCTGAGTGGCTTACTCGCGTCAATCACATACAACACGAGATCAGCATGTTGTGCAGATTGTTTCGATCGTTCCACTCCGAGCCTCTCTAATTTCCCGCGAGCGGCGCGGATTCCGGCGGTGTCCGTAAGAACGACGGGAATACCATTCAATGAAGCTTGCTCCTCAACGGTATCCCGAGTCGTGCCGGCTACTGGTGTCACTATAGCTCTCTCCTCGCCAAGCAACGCATTCAATAGGCTCGACTTGCCGGCATTGGGTCGCCCCACAATGGCCACCCTAACCCCTTCTCGCAGAACCTTACCCTCTCGGGCTGTCGCGACTAACTGCTCAAGCTCAGTAACTCCAGCAGTCAACTTCTGGCGTATTTCGCTAAGTGTCGCCGGTTCAATATCATCCTCAGGAAAATCAATGTATGCCTCGATGTGTGCCAGAACCTCAATGAGAGTATCTCTAACCCGATTAATCTTACCAGCTAGATGACCTTCCATTGCCTGTAGAGCAGCCGCATGAGCCCGGTCAGTCTTTGCGGCGATCACATCCATCACCGCCTCAGCTTGCGTGAGATCAATTTTTCCATTCAAGAAAGCTCGTTTAGTGAACTCACCTGGCTCAGCCAGTCGGGCACCGTTTTGCAGGCACGCAGCCAAGACCTTTCTTGCTGGTAACGTGCCGCCGTGACAGTTGATCTCAACCGTCAGTTCACCCGTATACGTGCGAGGCGGATGCATCACCGCCATCATCACTTGGTCAACCAAGTCGCCGTTGTTTCCAATCGATCCAAACTGCAGCGTGTGCGACTTGAATGCCGATGGCTTATCGGGTCGTGACATGAAGATTGCGTCCGCCACGGCTAACGACCGCGGGCCGGTCATCCGTACGATGGCAATTCCGCCAGGACCAAGAGCGGTAGAGATTGCGGCAATTGTGTCTTCCATGCGACGCCCCAAGAGGCGCGCAAAGATTAACTCAAGCGACAGGAGAATTCAACGAGCAGCACTTCTATGCGGAAGAAAGGATGCGCCGGGACTCGTCGAGGAAGATGCCTTTGAGGTTCATGCGCAGGGCATCCGGGTTGGTGGCTTGGGCGAGGGCGTTTTCCTCGGAGATCATCTTGGCCTTCACCAATTTGAAAAGAGATTGGTTGAAGGTCTGCATGCCGTCTTCAGTCCCGGTCTCGATGGCGGCGTGAAGTTTATCGAGCCGGTTGTCTTCGATCAACTTGCGCACGGTCGGCGTGTTCACCATGATCTCGACGGCGGGGACAACGCTACCGGAGAGGGCGGGGACAAGGCGTTGGCAGATGACAGCCTGTAAATTATTGGAAATCTGACGGCGGATTTGGTCGCGTTCTTGCGCCGGGAAAAAGTCGAGAATGCGGCCGATGGCTTGGTACGCCGTGGTGGTGTGCAAAGTGGAGAACACCAGATGCCCTGTATCGGAGGCCGCCAAGGCGGCCATGAACGATTGGCTATCGCGCATTTCGCCAATCATGATGACGTCCGGATCCTGGCGCATCACATGCGCGAGTGCGCGCTCAAAGCTCAGCGTATCGAGGCCGATTTCACGTTGCTCGATGACCGACATCTTATCCTCGAAAATATATTCGATTGGGTCTTCGAGAGTGATGACATGACACTTCTCGGTCTGGTTGATGTGCTCAAGCATCGCCGCGAGCGAGCTCGATTTACCACAGCCGGTGGTGCCGGTGACGAGGACGATTCCGCGCGCCGCACCAGCTATCTTCGCGAGCTGATCCGGCAGGTGTAATTCTGCGAACGAGGGAATCTGCGCTTTGACGTAGCGCAACGCGATGCAGAGCTGTCCGCGCTGATGGAAAACGTTGATGCGAAATCTTCCAAGCCCCTCAGCGAAATAAGAAAAATCCACTTCCTTCTCCCGGTCGAGGCGCGCCTCGAGATGCCGGGGAATCATGTGTTTGACCATCTCCGCGACTTGCTCTGCGGATGGAGTGACTTCTTGGACGGGATGGAGCTCGCCCGAGACGCGGATGGTGGCGTGGGCGCCCGGCTTCACGTGGATATCGGATGCGCCCATGTTGAGGGCGAATTTCAGGAGGCTGTGGAGATATTCCATCGCGTCAGCGGGAGATGGAGATGCTCAACGGCCGAGAGCTGGCGGAAGAATTCGTCAGGTGTGAATGCGCTTTGCGCGGAAGATCGAGAAACAGCAGCGAGACTTGGAAGCCGGTACCCGCATCGCGCCGGGCACATTGAACAATCACACCCCGGCAGTCGATCTGTTGATCCTTCCGGTCGCCATTGCTCGGTAGACGCATTTCCACGCCGACTTCCGTCCATTCCGGGACGTACTTGTTGGTGGCAAATGTGATTCCTTTCGGACCGAGATGAAAGACCTGATCGAGAACCGCAGTCCGCCGCGGCAATCGTTGGGGAAGTTCCGCCGTCAGGACACCTGCACCATCACGTTTCGTAGCACCCATAATTTCCAGTTCGCCTCACCGTATCATCGGCCCCGGGTGGTGTCAACGAACCCACCGGCGGTCGACTACCATTGAATCACAGCCGCCGCCCAAGTCAGGCCGCTGCCGAAGACCACCAAGAGAATCAAGTCGCCGCGTTGAAACCGACCGGCCCGCGCGGCTTCATCCAACGCAATCGCCACAGACGCGGCCGAAACATTTCCATAGCGATCCAAATTCACGTAAACCTTATCCATCGGCGCGCCCAGCCGGTCGGCCAAGGCCTCGAGGATCCGGATGTTCGCCTGATGGGGAATCACACATTGAATATCCTGAATGGTCAGGTTGCATTTCCGCAGCGCTTCTTCCGCTGCAGTCTGCATCGCGACGACGGCGTTCTTAAAAACTTCTTTGCCGGCCATCTTGAGATAATGCATCCGGCCGCTGACTGATTCTTTCGAAGCCGGGTAGCGCGCCCCACCGGCTGGCATGAGCAGGATGTCCGATTGCGAGCCGTCGGCACCCATGCACGTTGTTAGAATGCCGTGCGTCTGGCCGCTGCTGCGCAGGACAGCGGCGCCGGCACCATCACCAAAGAGCACACAAGTGCTGCGGTCTTCCCAATCCGTGATGGTGGAAAGTTTCTCGGCACCAATCACCAGCACGGTGTTGTAGGTACCGGACGTGATGAATTGCTGCCCGATCTCCACCGCGTAAAGAAAACCCGAACACGCGGCCTCCATATCAAACGCCGCAGCACGCTTGGCACCGATCTTTTGCTGGATCAAGCAGGCCGTCGCGGGGAAAGGCATGTCCGGCGTGAGGGTCGCACAGATGATCAGATCGATGTCTTCGCCGCGCACCCCGGCTTGCTCCATCGCGCGCAACGCCGCTTGGGCGCCCATGTCGGATGTGCATTCGTTTTCCGCAGCAATGCGTCGCTCGCGAATGCCGGTACGAGTGACGATCCAGTCGTCGGTCGTATCGACCAATTTCTCAAGGTCGGCGTTGCGCAACACACGTTGCGGCACGTAGGAGCCGGTGCCGACGATGTGGACGGAACGCGGGGGCGCCTTAGACCGGGGATTGCGCAAGTTGGCCGTGGGGGACTTTGTCATGAAACTTCTTTATCTCTTGAACGATGTGTTCGTTGAACTGGCCTTCGACGAATTCCGTGGCCACCCGGATGGCGTTCTTCACTGCGTTCGGAGAACTGGCACCGTGAGCCTTGATACAGACGCCGTTGACGCCCAACAGAATTGCGCCGCCGTACTCGTCCGGGTCGGCTTTACGTTTCACAGCGGTGAACGCGCCCTTGGCGAGGAGACCGCCAGCCAACCGCAAAGGACTGCGTTTCATCTCCTCTTTGAGCCAGGTCGAAACCAACCGGGCGGTGCTCTCAACCGTCTTGAGAACCGCATTCCCGACAAACGCGTCGGTCACTACGACGTCCGCGACGTTATCAAACAAGTCATGGCCGTCGATGTTCCCGATGAAATTCAGATCCGATTGCTTGAGCAGCCGGTGAGCTTCAAGTGTTAGCTCGTTGCCCTTCATGTCCTCAGTGCCGATTGAGAAAACACCAACGCGCGGGCTCTTGTAACCGAGGATCTGCTGCGAATAGAGACTGCCCATGATGGCGTACTGGACCAGATTTGAAGGGTGTGGCTCCAAGTTGGCCCCGGCATCCATGAGCACGAAAATGTTCTTGGGTGAAGGTAGAATGACCGCGAGCCCCGGTCGGTCAACCCCCTCTAGTGTGCGCAACTTTAAATGAGAAGCCGTCAGCAACGCGCCGGTATTCCCGGCGGAAACAACCGCATCCGCTTCGCCTTGCTTGACCAGATCGATTGCGCGCGACATCGAACTGTCACGCTTGCGACGAACCGCCTGAGCAGGTGCGTCGTCCATTGTAATAACTTCGCTTGCATGAACAACTTGCAAGCGCGAATCAGCGAATGACAACTTCTGGAGCTCAGCCTCAACGCGGGTCTTATCACCAACCAGAAAGAGCCGAGAAACCTGACGGTTTTCGCGAAGAGCCGCCACAGCCCCCGCGACGATGTTCTGGGGCGCGTGATCGCCCCCCATCGCATCGACGGCAATCTTCATATCGCTGTATTACTAGGCGATGGTGACGGATTTGACCTGCCGGCCCTTGTAGTAACCACAAGCCGGGCAGACTCGGTGCGGCATGACGCGCGCGCCGCATTGGGCACACAAAGCAAGCTGAGGTGCCTTGAAGGCATTCGCCGCCCGCCGAGTGGCCATTCGTTGATGTGATTGCCGCCGTTTCGGTACGCCCATGAAAATTCTCCGTTTCTTACTTAAGCTTCAGGCTATCAAGCGCATGCCACTGAACGCTCCCGCGAACCGGTTGGCACTGACAGCGCGTTACATTCAAATCTACACCGCACGACGGACACAAACCCTTGCAAGCCTCGTCACAAATCGCCCGTTGCGGCAATTCGAGGATAATATCTTCGCGGATATTGGCCGTCAAGTCCACGAAATCCTCCCCCTGAAGCTCTTGATGAAACACGAAATTAGCCACCCGCAACGCCTGATCGAATAGCTTCAAGCATTTACCGCAACGCAGTTTGACTGGCGTAGTTAGTGAGCCCGTCACCAGCAGCGCGTTATTTTGGATCTGAGCGTGAAAATCATACTTTACCGGCCGCGTGAACTGCACATCAGGCTCTTCAATCTCCATGATGGAGCCCGGTTCTTCACCACTCAGGTCTTCGCCGTCGACCGGAATCCGCTTCACATTGATTTTCATGGCATCCCTCCGAGTTTCTTACCCAACGCCTGTTCGACATTCCGCGGAACAAAAGTGCTCACGCTCCCGCCCAAGCTAGCCACTTCTTTCACGACCCGCGAACTGAGAAAGGTGTACTCGTCTTTCGGCATCAGGAAAATCGTCTCGATCGCCGCGTCGAGTTGCCGATTCATCTGCGCCATCTGAAATTCGTACTCAAAGTCCGAAACCGCCCGGAGTCCCCGGACCACCACCCGCGCCTTCTTGCGACGCGCATACCGGACCAGCAGCCCGTCAAACTCATCCACCTTCACCCCGCGCCAGCCGCGCAGTGCTGTTCGGGCCAGCGACACCCGTTCTGCGACCGTGAAGAGCGGGGCCTTCTCGGAGTTGCGGGCGATGGCCACGTACACCCGGTCGAACATGGTGGCCGCGCGGCGAATCACGTCCAGATGACCGTTGGTGATGGGATCGAAGCTGCCCGGATAGACGGCGATGGTCTGCATACGCCTCCTCTCTGCGGCCATCATATTTTCATTTCGCCCGCGCTGCAAACCATTCTTCACAAATCACCGCCGCGTCACTACACTGCGCCGACGTGAGACGCACCAAAATCATTTGTACGATCGGACCGCGCACAGAATCGGCAGAGATGCTCACCAAACTCATCACCGCCGGTGTCGATGTCTTTCGCCTCAACATGAGCCACGCGCCACACGACTGGACCCGCGCCGTCACCGGTCGCATCCGCGAGGCCGCCCGGCAAGTGGGCCGGTACTGCGCGATCATGATGGACACCCAGGGCCCGGCGATTCGCACGGGCGACTTGGCAATGCCACTCGACCTCAAGCCCGGTGATGTTCTCGAACTTACCGTCAAGGGCGCGCAGAGCGAGGAAGAGAAGTCGGTCGACGTCAACTACGCCAATCTCGTGAACGACATTCACGACGGCGATACTGTGTTGCTCGACAACGGCGTCATCAAACTGAAAGTCCTTGAGAAGCTCCACCGGCGAATCAAGTGTGAGGTCCTGACCGAGGGCGCGCTTGGCAGTCGGCGCCACATTAACCTTCCCGGCGTCCACATCTCCATGCCCTCGATTACCGAGAAAGACCGGCGCGATATTCGGCTCGGTGTTGAACTTGGAATCGATCTCATCGCCCTTTCATTTGTCCGGGAGGCCAAGGACATCCGGGAACTTCGCGAATTACTTCACGAACACGACGCCAGTGACACGCGCATCATCGCCAAGATTGAGGATCAGACTGCCGTCAAGAATCTCCACGAACTCATCGACGGTGCCGACGCCATCATGGTGGCGCGCGGCGATCTGGGTATCGAGATTCCATACGAAGAGTTGCCCATCGTGCAACGCCGCATCGTCAAAAGTTGCATCCGCGCCGGCAAGCCGGTGATCGTCGCGACGCACATGCTCGAAAGCATGATCGAGAATCCGCTGCCGACCCGCGCCGAGGTTACCGATGTTGCCAACGCAGTCTACGAACAGGCTGATGCCATCATGCTGAGCGGCGAGACCACCGTCGGCAAGTACCCGCTGGAATGCATTGAGGTAATGGACCGGATTGCCTCCCGGATCGAGCGGAGTGGTGGCGCCAATTACGCGACCGACGCCGACCTGACCGACGAGCGGCAGAAAATCGTCCGCAGTGCCGTCGTGATGGCGAACGAACTTCAAGCCAAGGGGATTCTCGTCTTCACGCGGTTTGGCCACATGGCGCAATACACCAGTTGGCTACGGCCCACGTACTCGCCGATTTTTGCGTTTGCCAACGCGACCCGGCTGGCCAATCAACTCAACCTTTTGCGAGGCGTGTACCCATTTGTCATCGAGTTTAGCAGTGATCCAGAACTCACCATTCGCCGCGCCGAAAAACTCCTCCGCGACCGCGGCTTGTTAACCGTTGGCGATCAAGTGGTTATCATCAGCGATATTCTCGCCCACGACAAACTGATCAACGCCGTCCAAATGCGTCTTGTGGATTAGCCGACCGGGCACGCGAATCGCTATTTTGTGCCCCGATGCAAGGGCGATTTGTTAACTGGGCGATAGCGCATCACCAACGCGCGATTCTACGAAACCCCGATCAACCAAAGGCGTGGTCGAAACTTTATTCGACCAGCGCCGAACACAGCCGCGAGCCGGAGTTCATCGCGTTCTGTCAGGACGTGATTCGGAACCACCCAGCCAACCATCATGCGTGGACGTTCCTCCAGCTCGCCGCCAAGACCCGGCCCGAATCCGTCAACCTGCCGGAGTTCACCAAGGAAATTGTCCGACTCCACCCGGCCAACGGGCGCACGTGGGATTACCTCGATCTCGCTTACGACAAAGCTTCGGCTGAGACCGAACTGAAGGAGTTCTACCGGGAAATCACCAAGCTTCATTCCAGCAACATCACCGCATGGACTCGCCTCTCCCACATCCACAAGCGCGAAGGCAAATACGCCGAGCTGGTCACCGACTGTCTCGAAGTCCTCAAAATCAATCCCGAGGACCCGCACGCCTGGTGCAGTCTGGGCGACGCGTATGCGGCTCAGCGGAAATTCAATCGTGCCACCTCGGCTTACGAAAAAGCCATTGAAATCAAACCGGGCTTGCTCAGCGCGTGGAACAACCTCGGCAACGTCTACCACACCCAGGGAAAGTTCGAGCAAGCAATCGAGGCTTACCAGAAAGCCATCGAACTCGACCCACACGACGCCAGCCCGTGGGTCTGGCTGTGCCTGACCTATCTCGAAACCGGCCAACACCCCAAGGCGCAGGAAGCCGTCAAGAAGGTGCAGAAACATCTCCCCATCGTCGCCAACATGCTTTCCGAGGAAGTTGCCCGCGCCAGCAGCGAGCGGCCGGTATCCTCCGTTGGTCAGGCCAGCTTCAAGATACTCACGCGCGTATCACCGTAGA
>OMJI01000245.1 GCA_900299315.1 Verrucomicrobiota bacterium
AAGACTTTTTCATATTTCTCTCCCTTTTCCCTTCTGCCCTTGATCGGGCAGTTGATTGTGAATCGTTATGACACCCAAACCCGTTCGCAGGGTAACGCAAGCACCGCTGGAGGCAAGCAGTTTATTGGCTTGGACAGCGATTGGGGGTTACCACCGCCCCGGCGCATTCGGCGCCACTGACTACGGCTGGATGGTGAGGGCGAGGATTATCCAGTCTTTGCCGACTTCGGGGCCTTTGATGAAGACGGGGGATTTCTCGTTGAGCTTGATGGTGCTCTTGATGAGCGAGACTTTGCCGGAGTACCACTCGAGTTCGACGGTGTGGGTTTTGTCGCCGGCCGCCTTGGGCGTGACGAAGATGGTGAAGCCTTCGCCGAGGTTGAGCAACCGGCGGGCGCCATCGCTGAGTTGTTCCGAGCGGTGGCCGAGTTGCCGGTAGTGGTCGTAGCCGAAAAGTTTGTGGAGCTTGGGCCGGAAGTCGAGCAGGTCGGAATCGGTCTGTTGCAAGTCGGCCGAGGCCCGGATCAACTTGGCGTCGAGCGTGCCGGCTTGAGCGGCGATGGCGATGGTGAGCGCGGCAAGGATGGTGGCAAGGACGCGCATCAGGAATCGAGGCTCGCGTAGAGGGTTTGCATTTGCGTCATGTTCGGGGTCCACGGCAGGCCGGTGACCCAGATGACCGTGGCATCGGCGTCGGCCGAATGGAAAGCGGTGGCCGAGGCTTGGGGCACGGTGGTGGTGACTTTCTCGACGGTGCTGGAAGCGACAACGGGCACCGCTACCGGCTTGGAGCGGAATTGGATCAGGCCGATGGCGCCTAGCAGCGCGACGATGGCGACGGTGACGGTGGCGAGCGCCGCCGGATGTTCCCGCAGCCAGTCCGCGAGGGTGAGGCGCGGTTCCGGGAGGCTGATTTCCTCGGGGCCGTGGCGCTGGATTTCGTTGCGGACTTTTGACCAGAAGAAATCCGGTGAGTCGCTCATCACGTCGCGGGGCGGGTTGTTGCGGAGGAGGTCCCGGGCGTGATGTTGTTCGCGGTATTCGACAGCGCAGGTGGGGCACTTGGCCGCGTGGCGCTGGACGAGCCAGCGGCGCCAGCCTTTGAGTTGGCCATCGATGAGGGCCGCGATCAGGGTGGGATCGTGGAGTTTCATATCACCTTTCCGAGAATGCGCTGGAGATGTTTGCGGGCGTAGTGGAGCCGGGACATGACGGTGCCGATGGAGCAGCCGACCACCTTAGCAATCTCCGCGTACTCGAGGCCTTCGTACTCGCGCAACTGGACGACGGCGCGGTGCTCGGGGGAAAGTTCGAGCAGCGCGGCGTCGATCTGCTGGCGAAGTTCCGTGCGGAGAACCTCGTCCGTGGGCGACGGATTGGTGGACGGGGGTTCCGCCACGTCGGCATTGGTTTCGGGATCAACCGTTTCCTCGAAGGTCGTGGTCGGCCGGCGTTCGCGCCGGCGGACGAAGTCGATGCAGAGGTTGGTGGTGATCCGGTAAATCCACGTGTAGAAAGAGGAGTTGTTCTTGAATTTGCGGATGCCTTGCCAGGCGCGAACGAAGGCTTCCTGGGCCATGTCGGTCGCGTCGGTTTCGTTGCGGAGCATGCCGTAGGCGAGGGTGTAGACGCGAGGTTGATAGCGGCGAACGAGAATTTCGTACGCCGCGAGGTCGCCTCGCTGGCATCGCCCGACCAATTCACGATCTCCCGGTTCATTGTGCGCAGTCTCCACGGGCTTGGACGGCGCGTTGGCCGAGATATTCACAGGGATATTGGCGGTATCTTCCATCTCGCGACGCCGGCAGTATGGCAAATCCGGGCGGGTTTGACCACGTCTTTGTCAGCCACGTCGCCCGGTGGAGTTCACATATCTGTAACAATCTTGCGCTTTGTTTGTCACGCGTGTCCGTGAAAGTCGGGACATAGTTGAACTCAACCAAAGGAGATATCATAGGCATCATGAAGCGAGTGGATTGGAAACGGCTGCTTGCAGCCGGGGTTACCGGGTGCGTGTTGACGGCAGGCGCCGTGGCGCGCGCGGACGAGTCGAACGCAATTTTGGACCTGTTGGAGAAGAAGGGCATCATCACGGCCGACGAGGCCGACATGGCGCGGAAGTACTACACGAAGCAGCAGGCCGAGGCGGTGGTGAAGTTTGACAAGACCAAGTTGGGCAGTTGGATTGACGAGTTGAAGTGGAACAACGATCTGCGGTTGCGGACGGAGTACTTCGACAACGAAGACCAGAGCAGCACCGTCGATCGCTTGCGCTTCCGGTATCGCTTGCGCCTCGGGTTCGAGGCGAAGTTTACGGATTGGGCCACAGCGGGTTTTCGTCTGGCGAGCGGTTCGGCCAGTGACCCGGTCAGCACCAATGAGACGATGGATGATATGTTCCAGAAGGACCCCATCCAGATTGACTTGGCCTACATCACCGTTCGGCCGATGAACGCCGAGTGGATCGCCATCACCGGCGGTAAAATGAACAACCCAATGTGGCAACCGGGCTTCGCGTCGCCGCTGTTGTATGACTACGATGTCACCCCGGAAGGTGTCGCGGAGCAGTTGACGTGGAAGCTGGGAAGGGACCAACGGCATACCCTCTTCGTCAATGCCAGCCAGTTCGTGATCAACGAAATTGCCAACTCGTCTGATACGGACGGTTATCTGTTCGACACCCAAGGCGGCGTCGATATGAAATTCGGTAAAGACATCAAGAACCCGGTCGTCCGCGCGAAGCTGGCCGGCGGGTTCTTCTGGACGGACAACGCAGCGGTGACCAATGCCATTCCCAACAACTCACCCACGCGCGGCAACTCCGTTAAACCCAACGGCAGTTACTTGGCTGATTTCGCCGTTATCCACGCTGAAGGCGAAGTGGCCTGGCAATTGCGCGATGCGCCGGTGTTGGGCACACCCGCAGTCCTTACTGTCAGCGGTGGTTACGTGAAGAATATCCAAGAGGCCTTCGAGACTCTCAGTGGTGCCACGACCAACATCGCACCGGATCAGACCCAGGGCTGGAGTGTCCAAGCCCAGTTCGGCAGCGCCAAGAAGAAGGGCGAATGGCAGGTCGCGTACCAATACAAGTACCTCGAAGCGGATGCTGTGATGGATGCTGTGGCTGACTCCGATTGGGGCACCGTCGGTGGCACCGACCGCAAGGGCCATGTTGTGAAAGCGGCGTACAACATTCAAGAATGGTGGCAGCTCGGTATTACTGCCTTCATTACGGAGAAAATCAGCAACCGACCCAATTCTGGCGCCCGGTACACGGCCGCGCCGAGGACGGGCGAGGATCTTCTCCGTGTCCAGATCGACAACGTGTTCAAGTTCTGATGTCCTCCCCGACGCCCCGGTGGGTCCCACGACCCCCGGGGTGGCTGGGGGTAAGTTACCGGACATCCACGAAGTCGTCACGCAACTGTAACATTCAACGACTACTATCACTCAGGAGATAACAATGAACACAATCCAACTCATTCGCCGCGCGGCACTCGTCGCGTTGGTAGCCGGCTCAGTGGCCGGTGCCTCGGCACAGATGCTCATCAACGGCGCAGGCGCGACCTTCCCGTACCCGATTTACTCAAAGTGGTTCGACAGCTACGCCAAGATCGATCCCTCGGTCCGGTTTAACTACCAGTCCATCGGCTCGGGCGGCGGCCAGAAACAGATCCTCGCCCAGACCGTCGACTTCGGCGCTTCCGACGGCCCGATGAGCGACGAGAACCTCGACAAGGCTTCCGGCAAGATCCTCCACATCCCGACCGTGGCCGGTGCTGTCGTCGTCACCTACAACATCTCCGGCAGCCCCAAGCTCAAGCTCGACGGCGCGACGCTGGTGGACATCTTCCGCGGGAAGATCACCAAGTGGAACGACGCCAAGATCGCCGCGTTGAACGAAGGCGTGACCCTGCCGAACCAGAACATCATCGTCGTCCACCGTTCGGATGGAAGCGGCACGAGCTACATCTTCACCAGCTACCTCAGCGCCGTCAGCTACGAGTGGCAGCAGGAGGTCGGCGCCAACACCTCCGTCAAGTGGCCGTCCGGCCTCGGCGGCAAGGGCAACGAAGGCGTGGCTGGTCTCGTCAAGCAGACCCCCGGCGCCATCGGCTACGTCGAATTGATCTACGCCAAGCAGAACAAGCTGGCGTACGCCGACTTGAAGAACGCCGACGGCAAATTCGTCTCAGCGTCCATCGAGTCCGTCACCGCGGCGCTGGCGACGGCGCGCATTCCGGATGATTTCCGCTTCAAGATGGTCAACGCCCCCGGCCCCGTTGCCTATCCGATCTCGGGTGCGACTTGGTTGCTGATTTACCAGCAGCAGAAGGACCCGGCGAAGGGCAAGAAGCTTGTCGAGTTCCTCAAGTGGGCCTTGACCGATGGCGAGAAGCTGGCTAGTGAGATTGGTTATGCACCCCTGCCGGAAGCGATCCAGCAGCGGGTTTTGAATCGTGTGGCGGAGATCAAATACTAAGCCGACACAAATAGTTACCGACGCAAGGAGAGAGGCCGGTCGCGGCCTCTCTCCTCTGCGTTCTTAAGCGAACATGGCGGAAATCAACTCCATGACAGTGGCGGCGGAGATGAAGCCACCCTCCCGGGTGGGCGACCATGTTTTCAAGTGGATCACCGGCCTCATGGCGTTTTCTGTCCTCGTGCTCATCGTCGTCGTGGGATGGGAACTCTACAAGGGTTCGAATCTGGCCGTGCACAAGTTCGGGTTCAAGTTCGTCACCAGCTCAAACTGGGACCCGGTCGAGGAGAACTTCGGCGCGTGGCCGTTTATTTTTGGGACGCTGGTCTCGTCGCTCATCGCGCTGGTCATCGCGGTCCCGCTCAGCGTCGCCACGGCGGTGTTTTTGACGGAACTGGCTCCGCCCAAACTCCGGCAGCCCATCGTCTCGATCATTGAGATGTTGGCGGCGGTGCCGAGCGTGATTTATGGGTTGTGGGGCATCTTCGTGCTCATCCCGTGGCTCCGGGAGCATTGCTTCCCGGTCTTGCAGAAGTGGTTGGGTTTTCTGCCGTTGTTCCAAGGTCCGATCTACGGCGTCAGCATGTTGGCGGCAGGTATCATCATCGCCATCATGATTGTGCCTATCATCACCTCGGTCTCCCGTGAAATCCTGCGCTCCGTGCCGGACCTGCAACGGGAAGCTGCCTACGGTCTCGGCGCGACCCGGTGGGAAGTGACCCGCATCGCCGTGCTCAGTTATGCCAAACGCGGCCTGTGCGGCGCGGTCATCCTTGGCCTTGGTCGCGCATTGGGCGAAACGATGGCGGTGACGATGGTCATCGGCAACCGACCGGAAGTCGCGGCGTCGCTGTTCGCCCCCGGCTACACGCTGGCCAGCGTCATCGCCAACGAGTTCGCCGAGGCCACGACTGACATGTATCTCTCCGCCCTTTTTGAAATCGCGCTGGTTTTGTTTGCGGTCACCATTGTGACCAACATTCTGGCGCAACTGCTGATCTCCGCGATGGGAGGGCCGCGCGCGAGCCGCGCGATCCAATGACGATGCAACCCCAATCGCTGTATCACCGCTGGCGGAAGATCAAGAGCACGCTGATGTCCGTCACCGCGCTGCTCTGCGCCTTGCTGGTGATCGCGCCGCTCGGTTTGGTGCTCGGCTACCTGATCCATGCCGGGGCGGGGGCCATCAACTGGGATTTCTTCACGCAACTGCCCAAGCCGGTCGGCGAGGTCGGCGGCGGCATGGCCAACGCGATCGTCGGCACGCTCACGTTGCTCGGGCTGGCCTGTGCTATTGGCGTACCGGTGGGCGTCCTAGGCGGCGTGTATCTATCCGAGTACGGCTCGGAAAAATCCAACTGGTGGATCCGGTTCGGCGCGGACGTGCTGAACGGTGTGCCGTCCATCGCCTGGGGCATCGTGGCGTACGCGCTCGTGGTCGTGCGGATGAAAACGTTCTCGGCGTATGCCGGTGGGGTCGCGCTGGGGTTCATGATGATCCCGTTGATCATGCGGACGACCGAGGAAGTCTTGCTGCTCGTGCCGAATGGTTACCGGGAAGCCGCGCTGGCGCTCGGAATCTCGCGTTGGAAGATGATTTGCCAGATCGTCATGAAGACGGCGTTCAAGGGCATCGTGACCGGCGTGTTGCTGGCCGCCGCGCGCATTGCCGGGGAGACTGCCCCGCTGCTTTTCACCGCGTTCGGGAATCGATTCTGGACGCACGACCTTTCCCAGCCGATCGCCGCGTTGCCGTTGCAGGTGTTCGTGTACGCCATCTCGCCGTACGACGACTGGCACCGGCAGGCGTGGGCGGGAGCGCTGGTGTTGATCCTGATGGTGCTCTTTATTAATCTCATCGTCCGCTTCATCACTCGCGGACGATTTGCCGGAGCGGGACGATGACATCGGAATTACTCGAACCAAAAGCGCCCAGCCAGGCCGGTGTGCCAGTGGGCAAGGGGCTGACTCCCATGGAAAATGCGACCGCATCACGACCAGTTGAGCCGCCGGCCCGGGCGGACGAAGTCGCCTTTCACGTCGAGCACCTGAACGGCTGGTTTGGCCAGCATCAGGCGTTGTTTGATGTGAGCCTCCAGATCCCGGCGCGGAAAGTTACCGCGATCATCGGCCCGAGCGGTTGTGGCAAGTCCACTTTCTTGCGCACCCTCAACCGGATGCACGAACTCGTCCGCGGTGCCCGGCTCGATTGCCAGATCCGGCTGTTCGGCGACGACGTTTACGGGCCGCGCGTCGATCCCACGCTCGTCCGGCGTCGGGTGGGGATGGTGTTCCAGAAATCCAATCCATTTCCCACAATGACCATCGAGGAGAACACCGTGGTGGGGCTCCGCCTCAACGGCGTGCGCGACCGGCGCCTGCTTCGCGAGCGGATGGAACAATCATTGCGCATGGCCGCGCTCTGGGACGAGGTGAAGGACCGGCTCGACAAGCCGGGCATCAGCCTCTCCGGTGGCCAGCAACAACGCCTCTGCATCGCCCGCGCCCTCGCCGTGCAGCCGGAGGTGTTGCTCATGGATGAACCGGCGTCAGCGCTCGATCCCATCGCGACGATGAAAATCGAGGAACTTATCCAGGAGTTGAAAAGGGACTACACGATTGTCATCGTGACCCACAACATGCAGCAGGCTGCGCGGTGCTCCGATTACACTGCGTTCTTCTACATGGGCAAACTCATCGAATACGACAAGACCGAGAAGATGTTTACGAATCCCACACACAAACAGACCGAAGATTACGTCACCGGGAGGTTCGGCTGATCATGGAACGCCATCTCGACCAAGATTTGTCCGCATTGAAGAACGAACTCCTCCGCATGGCCAGCCTCACCGAGCGCAGCCTCGCCGAGGCCATGAAAGCCCTCGTCCAGCGCGACGACGAACTGGCCCACCGGGTGGACGAGTACGACAACGATCTCGACCAGTTGCAGATCGAAATTGACGACCGCTGCATCAAGCTCTTCGCGCTCCGACAACCGACCGCTGGCGACCTGCGTTTCGTCGCCATGTCGATGAAGATCTGCACCGACCTCGAACGCATCGGCGACCAGTCCGTCAACATCGCCCACCGGGCCATCGAACTGAACAAGGAACCCCTGCTCAAGCCGCTCGTCGATATTCCCCGCATGGCCGACCACGCCCGCGGCATGATTCACGACGCCCTCGACGCCTTCGTCTACGCCAAGCCCGACCTCGCCCGCGAAGTCATCCGCCGCGACGACAAAATCGACCTGCTCAACAAACAACTCCACCGGGAACTGACCAGTTTCATGATCGAAGACCCCACCACGATCACCCGCGCCCTGAATCTGATGAGCGTCGCCCATAATCTCGAACGCATCGGCGACCACGCCACCAACATCGCTGAGGAAATCGTCTACCTCTACGAAGCCCGCGACATCCGCCACCAGCACAACGCCGCTTGAGGCCGGCGGGCATCAACGCCCGGTGGGCTTTGAGGTTGAGCACACGCGTATTTTGGCGTACACCAGTACGCAAACGGAGCGCCTGTAGCTCAGTTGGATAGAGCATCGGATTTCTAATCCGGCGGTCGCGTGTTCGAATCACGCCAGGCGCGCCAA
>OMJI01000246.1 GCA_900299315.1 Verrucomicrobiota bacterium
CGCACCCGGTTTCAAGGTCTCGTGCTCTGGGCGCCGGTTGCCGAGGGTGCCGGCATTCTGGATGACCTCTCCACGCCGGAGGCCGTGGTGGCGCTGGCCCAGACCGGGTTGACCGACCATGAAGGCAACCTCGTCAGCATGGGTTTCGTCCGGCAGTTCGCCGAGATGAGACCGCTCCGGGAGGTTGCCAAGAGTAAATGCCCCGTCTTGCTCGTCCACGGTGCGAAGGATGACACTGTCCCGGTCGCTCACAGCGATATGTACGAACGCGCGCTGCGTTCGCCTGAGCGTCCCGTGAAGAAGATCATCATCCCCGGCGCGGACCACACGTTCAACAAGACCATCTGGGAACGCCGCGTCCTCGAAGAAACCGTCGCGTGGTTGACAGCTACGCTGTAGCCGCGAAACTTATTCGCGGTTGCCATGAGCTTCCAACTCGTCAGCAAATTCAAGCCGCGCGGAGATCAGCCGGAGGCGATTCGGAAGTTGGCGGATTCGCTGCGGGCCGGTAACAAGCACCAGACGCTGCTCGGGGTCACCGGTAGCGGTAAGACATTCACGGTGGCGAACGTCATCGCCCAACTCGACCGACCGGCCTTGGTGATCTCCCACAACAAGACGCTGGCGGCACAGTTGTTCTCGGAGTTCAAACAGTTCTTCCCGCACAACGCGGTGGAGTATTTCGTCAGCTACTACGACTACTACCAGCCGGAGGCCTACATCCCGCAGACGGATACCTACATTGAGAAGGATGCCAGCATCAACGAGCAGATCGAGAAACTCCGGCTCGCGGCGACGAGTTCGTTGCTGTCGCGGCGGGATGTCGTGGTGGTCGCGAGCGTGTCGTGCATCTACGGGTTGGGATCGCCGGAAGATTACTTTGAGATGATGGCGCAGTTGGCGGTGGGGCAAACGCTGGAGCGGGATGAGTTGCTGCGGAAGTTGGTGGACATGCAGTATAACCGCAACGACGTGGAGTTCACGCGCGGCGCGTTCCGCGTGCGGGGCGATACGGTGGAGGTCTGCCCGAGTTACACGGAAGACGCGGTGCGGATCGAGTTCTTTGGCGAGCGGGTGGAGCAGGTGACCCGGTTCGAGCCGTTGACCGGCAAGAAGATCGAGTCGGTTGACAAGTTCTCGATCTACCCGGCCAAGCACTGGGTGATGCCGTACAACAAGATCGTCCGCGCCATCGACGGGATCAAAGCTGAGATGGTCGACCGGGTCGCGCACTTCGAGCAGAACAACAAGCTTGTCGAGGCCCAGCGAATTCATTCGCGCACGATGTACGACATTGAGATGCTCAAGGAGATGGGGTTCTGTCCCGGCATTGAGAATTACTCCCGGCATCTCAGCGCCCGCCAACCCGGGGAGCGTCCGTTCACGTTGATCGACTTCTTCCCGGAAGATTACCTCCTCATCATCGATGAATCGCACGTCACCGTGCCGCAGATCGGCGGGATGTATGCCGGTGATCGTTCGCGCAAGACGACGCTCGTCGAGCACGGCTTCCGGTTGCCGTCGGCCTTGGACAACCGGCCCCTGAACTTCGACGAGTGTGAGAGTCTCGTGCATCAAGCCGTGTTCGTGTCGGCCACGCCGGGGCCTTACGAACTGGAGCACAGCGCCGTGGTCGCGGAACAGATCATCCGCCCGACCGGTTTGGTGGACCCACCGGTCACCGTCAAACCACTCAAGGGCCAGATCGACGATTTGATCGCGGAATGCCGGCAGCGCACCGCCCAGCACGAGCGGGTGCTGGTCACCACGTTGACGAAACGCACCGCCGAGGAATTGACCGACTACCTCCGTGACGTCGGCGTGCGCGTCCAATATCTCCACAGCGACATCGACGCGATCGAGCGGGTGGAAATCCTCCGCGGTTTACGCGCGGCAAATTTCGATGTGCTCGTTGGTATCAACTTGCTCCGTGAAGGGCTCGACCTGCCGGAGGTGTCGCTGGTGGCGATTCTCGATGCGGACAAGGAAGGATTTCTTCGCAGCGCCACGTCGTTGATCCAGACGGCGGGGCGGGCTGCGCGGCACATTAACGCGGAAGTCATCCTGTACGCCGACGTGATGACCGATTCGATCAAGAAGTTCATCGCGACGACGGAGTACCGGCGGGAGAAGCAGTTGGCCTACAACAAGGAGCACGGGATCACGCCCAAGACCGTGAAGCGCGAGCTGCAATTGAGTTTGGAGGAGTTGACGCGGGGCAAGGAGGTCGAGGCGGCGGTCGTGCGCGAAGCGCCCGGTGGTTATCGCAAGGCGGAATTGCTACTGGAGTTGGAGAAGGAGATGTTGGAGGCGGCGGAGAATTTGCAGTTTGAGAAGGCCGCCATCTTGCGCGACGAGATTGAGGAATTGAAGAAGGCAGATGGCCCGGTAACAACGACCCCGCGGCGCGAGGTAAAATACGACCGCAAACTGCAGACAAACGTGGTAAAGAAGCCACGACGGTCCAAAGCATCATGAAGACCCTACCGGCTGAATACATTCAGCAACTCGTCCGCACCGCCTTGGCAGAGGACATCGGGGCCGGGGATATCACCACGGAGGCCACGGTGCCGGAATGCTTGCAGGCTGAGGCGGTGATTGTCGCCAAGGAACCATGCGTGATTGCCGGGTTGCTGTTGGTTACCGGTGTATTTGCGGAACTGGATCCGAAGCTGCAGTTGCAGCGACTGGTGGACGAGGGTGCGCTGGTTGAACCCAAGACCGAAGTGTGCCGCTTGACCGGCTCAGCGAGGTCAATACTCACCGGGGAGCGCACGGCTTTGAACTTTCTCCAGCGTCTCAGCGGGATTGCCACGCTCACGCGGGAATTTGTGGAGGCGATTACCGGTACAGGAGCGACCATCCTCGATACCCGCAAGACCACGCCCACACTCCGTTTGCTGGAGAAATATGCTGTTGCCGTGGGCGGTGGCACGAACCATCGGCTTGGGTTGTTCGATGCGATGATGGTGAAGGACAACCACCGGGCAATCCTCGTGCGCCTCGGTCCGCAAGCCTTGGCCGAAGCGACGGCGCGCGTGCGCCGCGAACGCCCGGGCGTCCCCGTCATGATCGAGGCTGACTCGCTACCGGATGTGGACGCCGCGCTCGCGGCCGGCGCCGACCACATCCTGCTCGATAACATGACGTGTGATGAACTCCGGGAGGCCGTGCAACGGGTGGCTGGCCGGGCCAAGACGGAAGCCAGTGGCGGGGTTCGTCTCGCCACGGTTGCGGCAATCGCCGCGACCGGTGTTGACTACATCAGTGTTGGCGCTCTCACTCACTCGGCGCGGGCGGTGGATTTGTCGCTGGAGGTTACTTGCGAGTTGCCTTGATGTTTTTCTGGTTGGTGGCCGGAGCCTTGGCGGCGGACTGGCAGACACTGCCGGATTGCCGGCTCGTTCAAAATCCTAGTAATGACGGGGATAGCTTCCACATCCAGGCCGGGGAGCGGGCCTTGTTGATTCGGCTCTATTTTGTCGATTGCCCGGAGACGAGTGCGGCAACGGACGCTGACGCGAAGCGGATTCGCGAGCAGGCCCGGCATTTTGGACTCACGAACATGACCCGGGTCGTGTACTACGGCCGGGAGGCACAGGATTTGGTGGCGCGACTGCTCGCGAAACCTTTCACCGTTCACACTGCATTTGCAACGGCGCTGGGGCGTTCGTCTGTCCCGCGCATTTACGCGATGGTGACGACGAGTGATGGCAAGGATCTGGGTGCGGAGTTGGTGGAACTCGGCTATGCGCGGGCGTTTGGGACGAAGCGAACCACCCCGGACGGGACTACGGGCGAAGCGTTCGCGGCACGTCTGCAAGACTTGGAAACTCAGGCGATGATAAAGCGAGTGGGAGTCTGGTCGGAGACGGCACCGGATCTGTTGGCGGAGTTGCGCGAGGAGCAGCGGCGGGAAGAGTCGGAGTTGCATGAGTTGCGGAAGACGCTACAGGGAAAAGAGCCCACCGCCATCGTTGACTTGAACACCGCGACCAGTCGGCAACTTCAGTCGATTCCCGGCATCGGGCCTGTGCTGGCGGCGCGGATCATGGAGAAACGTCCTTACCGGCGTGTGGACGATCTGCTGCGAGTGACGGGGATCAGTGAACGCCTACTGGAGAAGGTGCGGCCGCACGTGACAGTCGCGACCGCACCGGCTCCAAAGTGAGATTACGGGAGCGTTGTGCTCAAGACGGTATTGGTGTTGCCGTCCTGCAACGCGAGATCGTGCAGGTCGAGAATGTCGGGAGCAACCGCAGGCAATCCCAAAATGCGAAGTTTGCCTTGGCCGTCGCTGACGTAGCTGGTGAGGTTGGTCTCATTCAGCGTTAAGAAGTAGGGTGCGTTCGTCTGAAGACCGCTCGCCAAAAGACGGAACTGAACGAACCGCGTCGTTGCATGGATTCGCAAATCGGCGGAGGCTCCGGTGCCCGTGAGAGAGCGGCGGACGAGATACTGCAGGCTCTGGGGAGCGGTGAGATCGGCACTCAAGACGGCTTGCGTGGAGACGTTTTCCACGACAAGCGCCCTGACATTGCTGAGCGGCTTCAACGTATCCGGTAACGGCAGCCCGCCGGGGTGTCCGCCGTTGCCGTGGCCATTGCTTGAACCGACCCGGACGTACTTCAGATTGGCAGCACCATTGGCGCCGGTGGTGAAGGTAGTAACCTCGGTCAAATTGGTGTCGTCGCCAAGTAGGGCTAAGAGCGTGTAGACCGTGTTGCTGTCGAGCTTGCTTGTGGTCAGCGTGAGACGTTGATTATCAGCGTGACCTTGCTGATTCAGCTTCAGATCCACCTTGCCGGTGGCATTGCTGATGACGCCTTCATTCGTCATTGGCGCGCGCATCATCAGATGGAGGATGGAGGTTCCACCGCGCACGGCCAGAATCTCCGGAACAAGAACCAACGCGAACATTGCACCCGCAACAGCCAGAATCTTTTCTTTCATATTTGGCACCCTTTCTTATCCCAACTACCGATTGGATGGTAACCTGTGTCGGCAACTTAGTCAACACCGGGGCCTTGTTCTATCAGGCATAGCGGGTTGGTCGAAGTCGATGGCTTGCCGAGCGGCGGGGCATTCCGATAAAGTGCGCGGCATGCCGTTCACGCAGACTGTCTTGGAAAAACTCTACCGCAGCCCCGGAGAGTTTGTGTCTCGTGCGGAGGCGCCCGAGGAGGCGCTCGCGGAACTGGCCGGGCTTGGTTATGTGATTGAAACCCACCCGCATTGGGGAGTCCGGCTGCTGCAATCACCGGATCGGTTGATGGCGGAAGATTTGCAGGCCCGGTTGCGCACGCGAGTCATTGGACGGGAAGTCTTGGTGTTTGAGGAGACGGCCTCCACCAACGACGTCGTGGCGCAACTCGCCCAAGCGGACCGGGCGGAAGGCACCGTCGTTTTCGCGGAGTCCCAAACCCGGGGCCGTGGTCGACACGGGCGGAGTTGGGTTTCGCCGCGGGGGAAGGGATTATGGTTTTCGGTTTTGCTACGGCCGACATTTCCCATCTCGAGGCTGACCGTCGCCGCTGCCGTGGCCGTCGTGCGAACGGTCGGTAGTTCAGCGCGGATCAAATGGCCGAACGATGTGATGTGGGACGGGAAGAAGTTGGCCGGTATCTTGACGGAAGCGCGCGGGAACGTCGCCATTTTGGGAGTGGGGCTGAATGTGAATGGCAAGAGTGAGGATTACCCGGCGATTGCGACTTCGCTGGAGATGGCCACCGGCAAAGCACAGGACCGGGTCGGCTTGGCGGTACGATTGCTGGCAGAGATCGAGGATTACTACAGAAAAGCCCGGGACGATTTCAACAGCGTCAGCCGGGAGTGGGCAAATCATTGCACGACGCTCGGCAAGCAACTGATTGTGACGATGGGGCCACGCCGACTGGAAGGACAGGCGTACGCATTGGATGAAAACGGCGCATTGATCCTGCGGCGCGATAACGGCCAGACAGAACGAATTCTCGGCGCGGATGTGACGGTGGAACATGGCTAAACCTTTTCTCCTCATCAACGTCAACAACACCAACACCACATTCGCATTGGCCAACCGCGACCGGCTGCTGCTGCTGCGGCGCATCCCCACGGCAAAAGTCCGGGAGGTGCCGTTTTCTCCGCAGCGCTACCGGGGCATTGTGCTGGCGTCGGTGGTGCCGCGAGTTTCAAAGCGACTGCTACGTAAGTTACCGGAGTCACCCTTGCAGGTGGATGCGTTTTGCGACCTTGGAATTGGCGTTCGCTACCCCAAGAAACGCCAGATCGGTGCCGACCGGCTCGCCAATGCAGTCGCTGTGACTGAACTCTACGGCACCCCGGCCATCGTCGTCGATTTTGGAACTGCGGTGACGTTCGACATCGTCAACGCTCGGCGTGAATACGTCGGCGGCGTCATCGCGCCCGGGTTGGCGGCAGTGACGGATTATCTTTATCAACGCACCGCGCTCCTTCCGCGGATCACACTCACGGAGCCGTCATCCATCATCGGGAAGAGCACTGTCGGCGCGATGCGGGTGGGGGCAGTGGTGGGGTACCGCGGTTTGGTGAAGGAGATCTTGGCTGCTCTGCAGTCTCAGTCCGGCATGCGCCGCGCGATCGTCGTGGCCACCGGCGGTTATGGTGATCTGATCGCGCGGAAAGTTCCCGGCATCCAGCATGTGAATCCAAGGTTGACCCTCGAAGGCTTGCGGTTTATCTACGTGCGCAACTTTTCATGAATCGAATCGACGCCAAATTCCGCGCCCTGCGCGCGACCAAGCAAAAAGCCTTCGTCGCCTACATCGCCGCCGGTGACCCGAACCTGAAAGGGACAATCGCCTTCGCGAAGGAGTTTGAACATATCGGCGTGGATGTGCTTGAACTGGGAGTTCCCTTCAGCGATCCGCTGGCCGATGGCGTGGTGAACCAACTCGCGGCTGAACGTGCGCTGAAGAGTGGCACTACTTTGGACGGCGTCCTAAAGTCCGTGGCCGCGCTCCGCAAGGCGGGCTGCCAAATCCCGGTAGTGTTCTACATCTACTTCAACCTGATCCACCGGCACGGTGTGAAGAAGTTCGCTTCAGATGCGGTGCGCGCCGGTGTGGATGGGGTTCTGGCATTGGATTTACCTCCGGAAGAAGCCGCCAGCTACGAGCAGGCCATCAAACAAGCCGGTGTCCATCCCATTTACCTGATCGCCCCGACAACGCCACCGGCACGCGTGAAAGAAATTGCGACGCACGCTGCCGGATTCATCTACTACGTCTCGCGTGAAGGTGTGACCGGCATGCAACAGAGTGTCTCCACCTCCATGGCGCCAATGGTGAAACTGATTCGCCAGCATACTGACCTGCCGGTCTGCATCGGTTTCGGCGTTTCCACTCCCGCGCAAGCCGTGGAGGTTGCCAAGGCCGGTGACGGAGTTGTGGTCGGGAGCGCCATTGTGAACCAGATCGCTCAGCGACGCCGTGTCGCGCAGTTCGTGAAGCCAATGGTTAAGGCGGTCAAAGCAATATGAACTGGGCCGTCATCATGGCCGGTGGCTCGGGCGAAAGGTTTTGGCCGCTTAGCCGACGCAAAACTCCGAAGCAACTGCTCGCCATCACTGCTAAGCGGACGATGATCCAGGAAGCGGTCGACCGGCTCCAGATCCAGCCGGCGCGCGTTATGGTGGTGACGAATGCCGTGCAGGCGCCGGCCGTGCGGCGGCAGTTGCCGGCTGTGAAGAACATCGTTGCCGAGCCGATGGGACGAAACACCGCGCCCTGTGTTGCGTTGGCGGCGGTGATGATTGCGCGGAAAGATCCGGATGCGGTGATGGTGGTCGTGCCGGCGGATTCTTGGATCGGAGACGTGGCGAAGTACCGGACCGTCGTCCGGGAATCGTTGGCGCTCGCAGCGAAGCGGGACGTGTTGATCACGATTGGAATTTCGCCAACTGCGCCGCATACCGGCTACGGTTACGTTCAGGTCGGGAAAAAGATTACTGGCCGCTTTTCCGAGGCTGTGCGGTTTGTCGAGAAGCCGGACTTGCCCACGGCCAAACGGTATCTCGCCAGTGGTCAATATCGGTGGAATGCCGGGATGTTCGTCTGGTCGGCGCGCGCCATACTAGCGGCTTACCGGCGACATCAGCCGGCGTTGCTGGCGGAGATCGAGAAGATTCGCGATACGAGGTCGCTCAAGCGGATTTATCCAACGCTCGAAAAGATCTCCGTGGACTACGCCATCATGGAGAAAGCCGACAATGTTGTCGCGGCGAATGGGGATTTCCCGTGGGATGATGTCGGCGACTGGGCGGCGCTGGCCCGGCATTTCCCTTCCGTGGATGGCAACGCGGTGCGGGGAGACTTCCTTGGCGTGAACGCCACGGACTGCGTCGTCTACAACAGCGGCGGGCATCTCGTGGGCGCCGTGGGCGTGACCGGCTTGGTGATTGTGCACACGAAAGACGCCACGCTGGTTTCCCGCAAGGAAGATTCCCAGCGTGTTCGCGACTTGGTGAAGCTATTACCGGGGGCGTATCTGTAGCCGCGCTTGCCAAGCGCGGCCACAGTTCGAGGACATGCGAATTCTTGGCGTCGATTATGGCTCGAAGCGGATTGGCTTGGCGATCAGCGACGAGACTGCGACGATCGCCCAATCGGTCGGCTACGTCACCGGCGGTGTTGCCGATGTTGTCCGGGTGGCAACGGAACGCGGCGCCGGGAAGATTGTTGTCGGCGTGCCGGTGAAGCTGGATAACACGCACAGTCCCCAGACAGAACGGACACTCGCGTTCATCAAACAACTGAGCGAGGGCACGACACTACCGGTCGCGCGCTGGGATGAACGACTCACGACAGCGCAAGCAGAGCGCGTCCTGATCGAAGGCAACGTGCAGCGCAAGGACCGGCGCGAGCAAATCGACAAATTGGCGGCGCAACTGATGTTGCAGAGTTATCTCGATGCGACCGGAAACGCGGCACTTTAAGCTGACCATCGCGTACGACGGCACCGCGTATGGCGGCTGGCAGATGCAGCCCAACCGGGTCTCTGTTCAGTCGTTGATTGAGGGTGCACTCGCAAAACTGGCCGGTGGCCGCGTCGTTCTGCACGGGTCGGGTCGCACCGACGCCGGGGTTCACGCCTGCGCCCAGATCGCAAGCTTCACCGCAGCTTTGCCGCACACGACGACAACGATTCTCCGGGCGCTCAACGCCAACCTGCCGGAAGATGTTCGCGTCTTCCGTGTGCAGGAAGTGGCGGCAGGTTTTCACGCGCGGTTCTCAGCCAAGAAGAAGGAATACCGGTACCAAATCGACGTTGGCGCGGTGGCGGACCCGTTCCAGCGGCGGTACGCCTGGCATCAACCCCGGCCGCTGGATTTGGCTGCGATGCGTCAGGCCGCCCGCCGACTCGTAGGCCGGCACGATTTCACAGCGTTGTCCGCGAAGTCGGAGCGCGATCCGGTAAGGACAATTTCGCGGCTATCAATCACGCAATGCGGACAGATGCTAACCATCGCTGTTGTGGCGGATGGTTTCCTCTACAAGATGGTGCGGACGATTGTCGGTTCACTTGTGAAGGTGGGCGAGGGGAAACTGAGTCCGGCCGGGTTGGTAGAAATCCTAGCCGCACGAAAGCGCACCGCTTTGATCGAGACGGCACCGGCGCACGGCCTGTTTCTTTGGAGGGTGAGCTATCCTACCGGAACAGCATCGCGCCGAGGTAGTCGCGGTTCAGCTTCGAGATGAAGCTGAGGCTGATCCCTTTGGGGCAGACGGCCTCGCAACTCCCGGTAACGGTGCAAGCGCCGAAACCTTCTTCATCCATCTGATTGACCATCGCAAGCGCACGTTTGGATTTCTCAGGCTGGCCTTGCGGCAGGAGATTGAGGTGCGAGACCTTGGCGGCGACGAACAGCATCGCGCTGGCGTTCTTGCACGCGGCCACGCACGCGCCGCAGCCGATGCATTGCGCGGCGTCCATCGCTTGGTCGGCGATTTCTTTGCCGACCGGGATGGCGTTGGCGTCGGGGGCATTACCGGTGTTGACGGAGATGAAACCACCGGCCTGCATGATCCGGTCGAATGCGCTGCGATCAACGACGAGATCTTTCACCAGCGGGAAGCCCGCAGCGCGGAACGGCTCGACGGTGATGGTGTCGCCATCCTTGAAACTTCGCAGGTAGGTCTGACAGGTGGCGACTTTGTTTTCGGGGCCGTGCGGTTCGCCGTTGATGACACAGGAGCACATTCCACAGATGCCTTCTCGGCAATCGTGGTCGAAGGCGATGGGTTGCTTGCCGGCTTTTGTGAGCTGCTCGTTGACGACGTCCAGCATCTCGAGGAACGACATGTTGGGGTTGAGGTCGTGGGCTTCGTACTCTTCGAAGTGGCCGGTTTCGTGACGGCTCTTCTGCCGCCAGACTCGCAGGGTGATGTTCATCACTTATAGCTCCGTTCCGCCAGTTGGACGCTTTCGTAGACCAGCGGTTCCTTGTGCAAATTGGGTTTGGCGCCGACACCGGTAAACTCCCACGCGGCAGCGTAGGCATACTCGGCATCGTTGCGTTGGCACTCACCCTCGGGGGTTTGATGTTCCTCGCGGAGATGACAGCCGCAACTCTCGTCGCGAGCAAGGGCGTCGGTCACGATCAACTCGCCGAGTTCCAAGTAATCCGCCACCCGACCGGCGCGTTCGAGGGACTGGTTAAGGTCGCCGCCTTCGCCGGGAACATTGACGTTGTTCCAGAACTCGTCGCGTAACGTCGGAATGAGCTTGAGCGCCTGTTCCAGCCCGGCCTTGTTACGGGCCATGCCGCAATGTTCCCAGAGAATCTTGCCGAGTTGTTTGTGGAACTCGGTGATGGTCTTCTTGCCGCGAATGCCGAGGAGTTTGTTTAGCCGGTCAGCAACGTCTTTCTCGGCGGCTTTGAATTCGGCAGTGTCCGCTTTCGGACGGCTACCGGGTTTCTGTGTCGCGAGGTAATTGGCGATGGTGTAGGGGAGGACGAAGTAACCGTCTGCCAAACCTTGCATCAGCGCGCTCGCGCCGAGCCGGTTGGCCCCGTGGTCGGAGAAATTCGCCTCGCCGATCACGAAGAGACCCGGAAGGTTGCTCATCAAGTTGTAGTCCACCCACAACCCGCCCATCGTGTAGTGAATCGCCGGGAAGATGCGCATCGGCTGCTCGTAGGCGTTCTCGTGCGTGATCTCGTGATACATGTCGAAGAGGTTTCCGTAACGCTCCTCGACGACCTTTCGCCCCAGCCGGTTGATGGCGTCGCCAAAATCGAGATAAACACCGAGACCGGACTCGCCAACACCCCGGCCTTCGTCGCAGACCTGTTTCGCGGCGCGCGAGGAAATGTCGCGCGGGGCGAGGTTGCCATAGGCCGGGTACTTGCGTTCGAGATAGTAATCGCGCTCGTCCTCAGGAATCTCACCGGGAGCGCGCTTGTCGCCTTTCTTCTTCGGCACCCAGACGCGACCGTCGTTGCGGAGCGACTCACTCATCAACGTGAGTTTGGACTGGTAATCGCCACTGACCGGGATGCAGGTCGGGTGAATCTGCGTGAAGCACGGATTGGCGAACGACGCGCCCTTCTTGTGTGCACGCCAGATGGCCGTGGCATTGGAGCCGCGCCCGTAGGTCGAAAGATAGTACGCATTCCCGTAACCGCCGGTCGCGAGCACGACCGCATCGGCGGAGTGCGACTCGATCTTACCGGTCACGAGGTTGCGGGTGACGATGCCTTTGGCCTGGCCGTTGACGATTACGAGGTCGAGCATCTCGGTCCGGGGATACATCTTGATGGTGCCCGCGCCGATTTGCCGGCACATCGCGGAGTAGCAGCCGAGCAGGAGTTGCTGGCCGGTCTGACCGCGTGCGTAGAATGTCCGCGAAACCTGCGCGCCACCGAACGAGCGGTTGGTCAGCGTACCGCCATATTCGCGGGCGAACGGGACGCCTTGCGCCGCGCACTGGTCGATGATGTTGGCACTGACCTCCGCGAGCCGGTGGACGTTTGCTTCCCGGGCGCGGAAATCGCCGCCCTTGATCGTGTCGTAGAACAGGCGGAAGACACTGTCGCCGTCGTTCTGGTAATTCTTCGCGGCGTTGATGCCGCCTTGCGCCGCGACGCTGTGTGCGCGCCGGGGACTGTCTTGGATACAGAACGATTTGACGTTGTAACCGAGCTCCGCGAGCGTCGCCGCCGCGCTGCCGCCGGCGAGGCCGGTGCCCACGATGATGACGTCGTACTTCCGTTTGTTGGCCGGGTTGACGAGCTTGATGTGGTCTTTGTAATTCGTCCACTTCTGCGCGAGCGGGCCGCCGGGGATTTGAGAATTGAGTTTCATGTTATTTCACCACCTTCAGCAGCACCGCGAGGGGAATGGAAGAGTAGCCGATGAAGAGCACCAACCCGAGCGTCTTGGCGGCGCCGTCGATGAAGCACCGGTTGCGTTCGTTCTTCAGTCCGAGCGACTGGAACATCGCGCTGGCCCCGTGGCTCAGGTGGAGGCAAAGCAAGCCCATGCTGAGGATGTAGAAGCCGGACACCCACCAGTGCGAGAAGCCCGACACTACCATCCGGTAGACATCATGCCGCCCTTGCGCGTCGTGCATTTCGGCGAAGCTGGGATCGATCTGGAGCGCGGTGTAGTGGAGCAGGTGGAAGACGACGAACGAGAAGAGGATGATGCCGCTCGCGATCATTGTCCGGGAGGCGAAGCTCGCGGCAACGAGGTCTTTCTTCTCGTACTCAGCCTGCCGGGCGTCGGAGTTCTCGCGTAGCAACAGCGCGGCAGAAAAAAGATGGAGCCCGACCATGAGCAGCAATCCCGACCGGGCACCCCACAATACCTCCGGGCTAGCTTTGAGGAAGGCGGCGTATTTGTTGATGGCTTCCGGCCCGAGAAACATCTGCAGATTGCCGAGAAGATGGGCGATGACGAAAAGCACCAACACCGCTCCCGAGAGTGCCATCACGTATTTTTTGCCGAGCGACGATTTGAACAGCGCGACCAGAAGATTCATGCGTGCGCCACTGATAGCGAATGCCGGGCGGCAATGCCAAACAAATTTTTAGCGCAGCCCCGGGAAAACAGCGCCGTTGATTACGGAGCTCGGTAGTTCGTAGTAGCGCGATTCATCGCGCGTCCGGGAAGAGCGTGTTGCACTCCATTTCGCGCGATGAATCGCGCGACTACCAACCCCGGTCAACTCAGGCGCTGAGCGCAAGAATCCGATTTTGTTTCTCGGCAAAGCTGAGTTTGCGGAAGCGGCGAATCTCGGCAGTCCGGCGTTTGGCGGAGAGCCGGTCGAGAAACTTCACGTAACGGCGTCCGAGCCGGTTCGAACCCCGGTAGCGGTCGCGGAGGATGGGCTCTTCGTAGGCGAAATTCTCGGCATCGAAGACGCACGACTTCAACCAGCGGCGGTCGGCGGGGCTGAGCTTCTTGTCGTCGTTGAAGAAGGCGCAGTACATCTGGAGGATGAGGTAGACGTCCACTTTCGCCTGTAGCTCCAGATCGCGCACAAACGCCTCGCTGTAGATGTTCCGGTCGCCTTCCCGGTATTTCAAAGCGGCATGCACCGCATGGTCGAGTTCTTCCAGGAACACCATGAACGGCAGGACGTTGTCATCGTTCAAGCCGCACTGCGGATTATTGGATTCCAGCGCGGTGATGACGCGATCGTCGTAGTAAATGCCAAGCCTCAGCTTCCCGTCCTCCAAGCGCATGAACATCCGACCCAAATCGGAAATCTGTTTCGCATAAGCACCAGCTTCACGCGAGAGCTCCCGCGTCCGAGTGTGGTCGAGCAGAAACTCTTCAAAATTCACCCCAGTCGAGCCGTAGGTGCGCTCCAGCAATAGTTGTATCTCGCGCAATAGCGTCATTGCACGACACTCCAGTGCAGGAACTGGTCCGAAACACGGTTCAAACCGCGGCGAACCTTGTTGAAATCATCGCCAATGGCGTGCAAAACGCCGTCGAGACCGACACTCCGCGCCCCCGCTTGCTCCGCCGCAAGCCGGTAGTGTGCGCTCCCAACCTTCTCATAGAACGAGATGTCCGGTGCGCCCCGCACGCTGGCCCGGTGCTGGATGTGACTCGGAAAGATGCCGGTCACAAAGAGGGAAAAGTTCCCCACGTGCGCTTGCAGCAAGAACGCCCGGTCGCCCTTCAAATCCGCCAAGACGGTCAGCATGTCTGTGACGTACTGTGTCTGCATGTCCGGGAGCCCAGGTAAAGTCTGCCACCGGTCGCCTTCGAGAAATTCGGCGAGCACGCTGGCGATGTAATCGGCCACTGCCCGGTCGTGATGAGCGAGGACGCGTCGGGTAAGAGCGTAAAAGTACAAGCGCGGTGATACCGGCAGCGGAGCGTGCGCATCGAGCAAGGCCTGAAAGAGTTTGTCGCTCTCCAAGACAGCGTCCCGGGTGGCATCGTCAACCAAGAGGGAGGTGACATCGGTACCCAGAGCCGACGCAATGAATTCCACGTCTTGCGCCGACAGCTGACTGCGACAGCTGGGTGTGATCGGCATCATCTGTTACCCGCTTCCATTTTAGCAACGCTGATGCCACTGACAAATTTCGCCCTCAAAACTGCGTCCGCCGACTTGCAAACGACCAGAAGTTCGGTAATAAAGTGCACAAGGTGACGAAAAATGAACACAAAGCAGCCTAAGATTATTGCCTACATGAAGCCAACCTGCGGCTGGAGCAACGGCGTCCGCGCGGTGTTGAAGAAATACAATTTGGCCTACGAAGACCGCGACATCATCAACGACCCGGCCAACTACGCCGAGATGGTCCAGAAAAGCGGTCAGCCGTTACAGCCGACGCTCGATGTCGACGGGCAGATTGTCGCCGACGTCAGTGGTGACGAAGTCGAGCAGTGGCTCATCCGCCAAGGCTATGTGAAGCCGAACACCGCCGGTACGGATGTGCCCACCAACGCTCCGTGCGCCCACGAGATGCCGAACGTCAACTTCGGCCGGCGTTAGTACGTAAAGAGCCCGCGAAAGGTGAACGAGCCGTAGAAGTCGCGTGTCCGTTGCGTCTCGAATGTTTGCGAGCGCATCACCCACGTGTAGGCTAAGTCGAAATGCCGGGCAACCCGCAACGCGAGACCCCAGCTGAATTCGCCGATCATGGGTTCGGGAGTCACGGAGCGACTCGCGCGGCCGGTGTTGCCTTCCAAGAAGATGTCCTGGCCGATCACCTCGCCTTTGGCTCCGGCGAAAACGTGAGCCCCACAGCTGGGTGATTGGGCCGTCAAGCCGCCGGTGTTGCCGGCGGTGGAATTGATGGTGGTGATTCCAAAATCATCGGGGAGATTCCACCCCGCGCGCAACATCGTGCCCACCTCGCCGCTGACGCGAACATTACCGAGATTGATCCCGACGTGCGGGATGAGGTCTAAATTCTTCTCAGCCGCCTTGACCGGGGTCAGCCGCCAAGCGCGGTTGTACTTCATGAGTAAAGCCGGCTCCGATTGCAGTTGGTAATCCCAGCCCTCCGGTTGAACAGAGCCTGAGACGTAGCGATGCACAAATTTCTGCGCCTGCTCACCAAGCGCGGGAGGACCAATTAACCCCAGATCCATTTCAAAATGCTCCATGACGGGGATGTCATTCGCACCGATCCCGCGACGCTGAAACATCGCCCCCAGATAGAGCCATGCACAGTAAGGTTGGTCGCGAGGCGAAGGGTTTCGCGCTGCGATGTTCTGGGGTGTGTACATGTTCTGGCCGAAAGCGAAACCAACCCGCGTCTGCGAATTGTCCTTGGGGAAGGCGACTGCCGGCAGGTGAGTATTCCACCATTCAGCCGAACGACGCATTTCGTCCTCGCCGGCAAAGTACGTCAACTTCAGTCCCTGCGTGTAATGCCGGTCGGATTTCGGTCCGAGCGGCCAGATGAAGAGGTCGTTCTCCTCGGTGATGGCAAATATCGGCCCGGCGCCCGAACCGTCGGCAAGCGCCACCGATGCCACGGTGAGACCCACAAGTGCCATTATCAGTGACCGGACTCTAAACATAATGGTGGCCGACATTAGCAAGTTAGGGCAGCGTGTATAGATGGAATTTTGCGATTGGCCGCTTCGGTTCTACCGGCTAAGTACAAGGGATGCAATTTCGCCCCCACTCGGCTGCTCAACATTCGTGGCGCGCTACGCCTGCTCCGCGCCGCGCTGAGTTCCTCTACCGCGTCGGCGAAATCCTGCGAGACAAGAAGCGCGATTTGGCAGCCATTATTACCGGCGAAATCGGCAAGCCGGCAACCGAGGCGGCTGGCGAAGTACAGGAAGCCATCGACATGGCCTACTACATGGCCGGCGAGGGACGTCGCCAATTCGGCCACACCGTACCCAGCGAGCTACCGGACAAATGGGCCATGAGCGTCCGTGAGCCGGTGGGACTCGTGGCCGCGATCACGGCCTGGAATTTCCCGATCGCTGTCCCGAGCTGGAAAATCCTGCCGGCGCTCGTCCTCGGCAACACGGTTGTGTGGAAACCGTCCGAACGCGCGGAACGTTGCGCCGCCGCATTCGCGCAGGTCTTCCGCGATGCCGGCTTGCCGATCGGCGTGCTCGAACTGGTCACCGGCGACGGTCGGGTGGGGGAGATGCTCGTGCGTCATCCCGATGTCCGGTTGGTCTCGTTTACCGGTTCACGCGAGAACGGTCGCAGGGTGGCCGTCGCCTGCGCCGAGCTTGGCAAACGCTGCGCGCTCGAGCTCGGCGGCAAGAATGCCGTCATCGTCCTCGACGATGCCGATCTCGAACTGGCGGTCGATGGCATCATCTGGAGCGCATTCGGAACGAGCGGCCAGCGTTGCACCTCCTGCAGTCGCGTCGTTGTTCACAAGGCGATCCGGCAGGCTTTGACCCAAGCGCTGGTGGAACGTGCAAAGGAGCTGTCCGTCGACGAAGCCGCCTTGAAGCGCTGCGAACCAGCTATTCTAGACGCCATCAAGGCGGGAGCGCGGCGTCTGACCACTGGAGCGACGCTCCTCGACAACGTCACAGCGCAGATGCCCATCGCGCAGGAAGAACTTTTCGGCCCGGTCTGCGTCATCATCGAAGTTGGCTCACTGGAAGAAGCCATCACCGTGAACAATAATGTGCCGTACGGCCTGTCGAGCTCGATCTACACGCAGGACGTCAGTCGGGCGTTCACCGCCGCCCGCGAATTGTCATCCGGCATCGTCTACGTCAACGCCGGTACCACCGGCAGCGAAGTCCAACTCCCATTTGGCGGCGTACGCAGTACCGGTAACGGCTGGCGTGAGGCCGGTCAGGCGGCGCTCGACACGTTCAGCGAGTGGAAAACCATCTACGTGGATTACAGCGGCCGGTTGCAGCGGGCGCAGATTGACCGATGAAGCGACTCTTCATCGGCATCAACGGCCTGCAACTGGACGCCGCCGCGCGGCAGCTCATCCGCGACGTGCAGCCCGCCGGGGTTGTGCTCTTCGCGCGCAACATCGTCTCCGCGGAACAGGTCCGAGACCTAACCCGGGAGCTTCACCAATTCGACCTCACCGTGGCTGTCGACCAAGAAAACCACCGGGTCAATCGCTTGCGGGATTTCGTGAAACTGCCGACCATCGCAGAGGTCAAAACGTCCGGTGATCCGGTTGGTTTCGGCAAGAGGGTGGGGGAGACGCTGCGCGAGTTGGGGTTTGACATGGATTTTGCGCCGGTCGTCGACCTCGATTACGGCGCGAAGGATAACGCCTTGCAGGAACGTTGCTGGGGCACGACGCCGGCCGAGGTCGTGAAATGGGCCGGTGGTTTTATCGACGGGTTGCAGGCTGAAGGCGTCGCGGCCTGTCCGAAACATTTTCCCGGACTGGGTCGCGCCACGCTGGATTCGCACGAGGCGCTGCCGGTCATTCGCGAGAAGGACTTGTCGCACGACATCCGGCCTTTCGAGGAGTTGCTGCCGCGCTGCCGGTACGTGATGGTCGGACACGCGCAATATCTGGCGCTCGACACGGTTCCGGCGTCGCTATCGCGTGCGATAGTTACCGGTATTCTCCGCGACCGGCTCGGATTTCGCGGCACGGTGCTGACGGATGACTTGGAAATGAAAGCCATCCGGAGCGTTGGCAAGGCGGCCACACAGGCCATCGCGGCCGGGGCCGATGCGGTCTTGGTCTGCCACAATCCAGACCAAATCCGGGAGGCACATGCCGCGCTCCGTTCGTAGGGCTAGGGGCGGCGATGAATCGCCGCACTACCAACCAGGGGAAATCACGGCCTGCCGGTTGTGTCCCCGGCTTGTGAAGTGGCGCGAGAAGGTAGCGCAGGAGAAGAAGCGAGAATACCGGGATTGGGATTACTGGGGCAAGCCGGTGCCCAGCTTTGGCGACTCGAACGCGCGCGTCCTGATCATCGGCCTGGCTCCCGGCGCACACGGCGCGAATCGGACGGGAAGGATGTTTACCGGCGACCAGTCCGGTCGCTGGTTGTACCGGGCTCTGCACAAGGCCGGCTTCGCAAATCAGCCGACTTGGGAGAGTCGCGACGACGGTTTGCGCTTGCGGGGCAGCTACATCACCGCCGTCTGCCACTGCGCGCCACCCGGTAACAAGCCGTTGCCGGTCGAGATCAAGAATTGCAGCGGCTACCTGCGCGAGGAACTGGCCCGTCTCAAGAATGTCCGCGTTGTCATCGCGCTCGGACAGATCGCTTTCAACCAGTACCTCAGACTGACCGGGTTACGTGGGCTGAAGTTTGGCCACAACGTGGTCCATGACACTAAGCCGGTACTCATCTCGTCGTACCATCCCAGCCGGCAGAACACGAACACCGGCAAGCTCACGGAACCGATGCTCGATGCGGTTTTCGCTCAGGCGTTGGCGTTGGCGTCGATGAGCGAACAGGCATAGATCGCGTTCAGGCCAAGACGCTCCGCCTCCGCCATGAGTTCGGAGCTTTCCGCGCCGAGGTTGACCCACAGTTCCTTGCAACCTTTGGCAGCGATGACGGGCAGAAGCTTCACACCAACTGCCGGCGGCACGTAGAGACTGACTCGTGCCAAGTCGACCGGGATGTCGGCGATGGTCTTGTAGCAGGTCAGCCCCTCGATTCTCTCCTCCTTGGGATTCACCGGGTAAACGTCGAACCCGGCCCGTAGATGCGCGCGGAGCGACTTGTTGCTGTACTTCGACTGGTCGTTGGATGCGCCGATGATGGCGACGGTTGGTTTCATGCGCCGAGGTAAGATTTCTTCACTTGATCGTTGTTCACGAGGTTGGGTGCGGTGTCGGCGAGGACGATGCGACCGGTTTCGAGGACGTAACCGCGGTGGGCGATGTGGAGGGCCATGTTGGCGTTTTGCTCCACGAGCAGGATCGCGGTGCCGGCTTGGTTGATCTCGCGGATGATCTCGAAAATCTTGATGACGATCAGCGGTGCAAGCCCAAGGGAAGGTTCGTCCAGCAGCAACAGCCGGGGACAAGCCATCAACGCGCGCGCAATGGCGAGCATCTGCTGTTCACCGCCGCTCAGCGTGCCGCCAAGCTGTTTCTGGCGCTCCTTGAGGATGGGGAAGAACGTGAACATCCGGTCAAGGTTGTCGAGCCTGCCGGATTGGTAGGCTCCCATTTCGAGGTTTTCGCGGACGGTCAACCGCGGGAAGATGCGCCGCCCCTCGGGCGACTGGCTGATTCCCGCGCGAACGATCTCATGCGCGGGCCGGTTGGCGATGGATTGGCCGTCGAAGAGGATGTCGCCCTCCCGGGTGGGATTGACGCCACAGATCGTCATCAGCAACGTGCTCTTCCCGGCCCCGTTGGCGCCAAGCACTGTGACGATTTCACCGTCGTTGACGGTGAGAGAAACACCGTGGAGGATCTCGGTCAGCCCGTAGCCGGTGTGGACGTCGTCAAGTTGCAGGAGCGTCTTCATAGGTCTTGCCGAGGTAAGCTTGGATGACTTTCGGGTTGCAACAGACTTCCTTGGGCGTGCCTTCGGCGATTTTTTCCCCGTAATCCAGAACCGCGATGCGGTCGGAGATGCCGGTGACGACTTTCATGTGGTGCTCAATCAGGATCACGGTGATGCCGCGGTCGCGAATCCGGCCGATCAACTCTGTCACCGCGCCGACTTCCTGCGGATTCATCCCGGCGGCAGGTTCATCTAGCAGGAGCAACTCCGGTTGCGTGGCGAGGGCGCGGGCGATTTCGAGCCGGCGTTGATAGCCATACGGCAAGTTGCGCGCCCAAGAATCGGCGTGGCCGGCAAGGCCGACGAATTGGAGCAATTCCAGCGCGCGCGCCGCCGTGCCGCCGTCTTCCCGCCGGGAGAATGGTGTGCGGACGAGCGTGTGAAGGATGCCGGCTCGCGTCCGGCAGTACGCGCCGACCATGACGTTCTCCAGCGCGGTCATCTCACCGAAGAGCCGCACATTTTGAAACGTGCGCGCGATGCCGTGCCGGGTGATGACGTGGGGCTTGTGATTGGCGATGTCGCGGTCCTTGAAGCGGATGCGGCCGTGGGTGAGGGGATAGATGCCGGTGAGGCAGTTGAAGAAGGTGGTCTTCCCGGCGCCATTCGGTCCGATGATGCTGACGATCTCGCCTGGGCGGGCGGTGAGGTCGACGTTCTCGACCGCCTTCAGCCCGCCGAAGTACTTCGAGACCCCGGTCGCTTCGAGGATGGTCACGGCTGCTCCTCCTTCAATTCGATCTTCCGACGCAGGCTGCCGACCAAGCCTTGCGGACGGAAGATCATCATCGCGACCATCAACCCGCCGACGATCATCGGCCGGTAGGAAATCAAGACCGGGAATCGTTCCCGCAGCACCTCCGGCAGCAGATACAGCACGATCGCGCCGACAATCGGTCCCGGGCCGCTTCCCATCCCGCCGAGCACGACCATTGAAAGAATCAACACCGATTCGCCAAAGCCGAACATCTCCGGGTTCGCCGACGTGTTGTGCGCCACAAAAAACACGCCCCCGACCGCCGCCCAGATCGCGCTCAAGGTAAAGGCCAGCAGTTTCAGTCGCACCGTCGGGATGCCCATCGCAGCCGCGGCCGTTTCATCTTCCCGGATGGCGATCCACGCCCGGCCGATACGGGAATGAGTAAGGTTCCGAATCAGCCAGATGGACAGAACGACGAGTGCGACCGCCACCCATAGTTCCGTCTTCAATCGCGTCAGCCCGTCGGGAAAGAGCCAGCGCCACGCGGCGTTTTCGCTCATCAACGACGGGACGCGGGCCGGGCGGCTGATGATGATGCTTTGTTCGCCGACGAGATTCTTGATGAGGAACCGGACCGTCTCGCCGAAACCGAGCGTCACGATGGCGAGATAATCCCCGCGCAATCGCAGCGACGGCAACCCGAGCAGGAAGCCGGTCAATCCGCCCACCAGCGCGGCCGGCAGGAATGCCAGCCACAGGCTGAGGCCGAATTGTTGATGCAAGACCGCAAACGTGTAGGCGCCCACCGCCACAAAGCCGGCATAGCCCAGCACGAGCAAGCCGGTCATGCCCACGATGAGGTTCAACCCAAGCGCCAACAGGATGTACGTGCACACCATCACGCCCCATTCGATTTGGGTGTCGGCCAAATGCCGGCAGGACAGCGTCAAAATCAGAATCACCACGATCATCGCACCGGCTTGGCGCACGCGACCACGCGTCCGGGTCTCGACTTCGCCCCGCCACTGGACCCAAGCCGTCAGTTGCCAGAGTTTTAGGAAGCCGACCACCGCGCCGAGGAACACGAGCACCCCAATCACGTCGAGCCAATGACCGCCTACCCAAGCCGGTATGTCACTCACGAGAAACCGAAGCCGGTCGGTCCGCAGCGTGGCATTCCAGAGGCCTTTGCCCCACTCGTACTCCAGTCCCACAAAGACAAGTGGCGCTGCGATGATCAAACACCAGAGTAGCCACAAGAGGGGGCGAAACCGTTTCATACCTTGTCCGCCACCCGTTCTCCGAGCAGGCCCCGGGGGCGCACGATCAACACCGTGATCAGGAGGGCGAACACCGCCACGTACTTCCAGTCGGCGCCGAGATGATACGCGGTCAGGTCCTCGACGAGCCCGATGACAAACCCGCCGAGCATCGCGCCGGGAATGTTGCCGATGCCGCCTAACACCGCCGCCGTGAACGCGGTCACACCGGCTGTGTACCCCACGTCAAACCGCGTCTGGCCGTTGTACATCGTGAACATCATCCCGGCCGCCGCCGCGAGCGCGCTGCCGACGGCGAACGTCAGCGAAATCACCCGATCCACCGGGATGCCGACCAAGGCCGCCATCGTCTTGTCCTGCGAGCAAGCCCGCATCGCCTTACCGGTCCGACTGCGAGTGATGAACAAATGCAGCAACACCATCAAGCCAACCGCCATGGCGAGGACGATGAGTTGGATGAGCGCCACATGCACCCCAACAATCTCCAGCTTGCGCTCCCACAGCGGATCGGAGAAAGCGCGCGGGAAATCCACCTTGTCCTTCGTCTGCGCGTTCATCACGAAGTTCTGCAGGAACGTGGAAACGCCAATCGCACTGATCAACGGCGCCAAGGCATGCGACCGGCGCAGCGGTCGGTAGGCGATCCGTTCATTGGTGAAACCAAACGCTGCCGCCACCAGCATCGCCGCGCCCATGCTCAAGACAAGGCAGCCGGCCAAACCGAAGGACGCGCTGGTCAGGGTGGTCAGGATCGCGAGGGTGACAATCGCGGCGAACGAGCCGACCATGTAAATTTCGCCGTGGGCGAAGTTGATCATCCCGAGGATGCCGTAGACCATCGTGTAACCGAGTGCGATGAGCGCGTAGATCGCGCCCCGCGAGATGCCGCCAATGATGGTTTCCAGTTCAACCGCCCCATTCACGGGGCGGCATTAAACCACAGAGGCTTCCTGTTGTCATTCCTGTCGGGAGCTAGAGATTCCTCGCTCCGCTCGGAATGACAATGGAGGGAGGGCTACTTCTTCGCTTCGTCGTAGAGGACGAACTTGCCGTCTTTCACCGTCCACAGCACGTAGTAGGTGTCGGTGATGTCGCCCTTGGCGTCGAATTTGAGCGGGCCCATCGCGGTCTGAAACTCGGTATTGTGAATGTACTTGGTGATGTCTCGGTACTTTGTGCTGCCGGACTTCTCGACCGCGTGGAGGATGATGTTCGCCGCGTCGTAACCGTAGATCGCATAGGGTCCGTGCTGACCGTATTGCTTGTGGTAATTATCGAGGAACGCCTTCGCGGTCGGGCGCTTCTCGGGGTCGGGACCGAACGTCAGCAATGTCCCCTCCGCGTCAACCCCGGCCGTCTGAATCAACGCGGTATCAATCAAGCCATCGCCGCTCATCAACGGCGCGGTCAGCCCGGCCTGCTTCGCCTGTTTGAGCAGGGGACCGCCTTGGTCGTAGATGCCGCCGAAGTACCACAGCTCCGGCTGGGTCTGCTTGATGGCGCTGATGATCGCGCGGAAATCGAGTTCCTCCTTCGGCACGCCGGCGTAGTAGACCGGCTTCACGCCGTGTTTTTCGAGGTACTTCTTGAACTCATCAGCCAACCCCTGGCCATACGTCGTCTTGTCGTGGAGAATGGCAATCCGCTTTGCTTTCAGCGTTTCGAGGGCGAACTTCGCGCCGACGCTGCCTTGCTGGTCGTCGCGGCCGCACACGCGGAACACGCCTTGATACCCCCGGTCGGTCACGAGCGGATTGGTCGAAGCCGGTGTGACCATCACCACCTGCGACTCATCGTAAATCTCGCTAGCCGGGATGGTGCAGCCGCTGTTGAAATGGCCGACAACCCCGACGACTTTCTTGCCGATCAAGTCCCGCGCCACGACCGGGGCTTGCTTGGGCGAGGCTTCATCGTCGCCCTTGACGATGACCACTTTCTCGCCGCGAATCCCGCCGCGCGCGTTCCATTCCGCCGCCGCCATCTCCGCGCCTTGCACCATGTCGGTGCCAATTTTCGCCTGCGTCCCGGTCAACGGCGCGGCCACGCCCAACCGGATTTCGGCCTTCGCGCTGGTGATCAAAGCCAAACAAATCACAAAAATCCAAAGTGTCTTCATGATGTCTCCGTGGTTCAGACGGTGATAGCAGCCGGCCATTCAAAGGTCAACCCGGCGGCGCGAAGCGTTTGTAGTGGCGCAATTCATTGCGCCATCGGGGCCCGGTGCGGCGATGAATCGCCGCGCTACAAACCTACGGGCTCTTACTCAAAAACGACCATCTGGTGGCCGTGGACCTCCGGCACCTGCAACTCGGCGTGGCCGTCCCGGTAGACGAAATCCACCTCTTGCATCGTCGGCGCGAGGTAAACCCGCCGGGGCGACTTCGCGAGCCGGAGGCTGAGGGGGATGTCGTGGAGCGGAAGAATGTCCTCGATGATGTCGAACGTCTGCGTCCGCCGTTCGGCAACGTAGCTGAGCAGGTGGACAATGGTCCGGTTGCGTTGGCGCATCACGGTCGCTTCCAGCGTGCTCGGGCCGGTCACGGCGAGCAATCGCTCGGGCACGAGCCGGTCGAGGCAGAGTTTCACCAGGTCCCGGTACGGCAAGTTGCCGTGCGTGCCGTAGGCTTTGAAGATGGGGTAGGGGATAGTGATGATGTTCCCCTTCTGGATCGCCGCCGCGTACGGGCTCGGTGCCGGCCGGTAGGGAGTCTGGTTGTGGGAGCAGAAATGCTTGTACGTCCGCTCGAAGTACGGCTCCACGACTTTCGCGAGCACGGTCGCGCCGCCGGTCGCCTTCGCGCGCCAACCACGCTCGTACATGACGTGATTCGTCGTGCCGAGTCGGATGTACGTTGTGGTGAAAGGAGATTCGCCGATGGTTTTGACGCCGGTATCCTTGGCGAGCTCGGCCGGCGGCTGGCCGGTAATCAGCAATTTGCCGCCGCGCTTCACGAACGACCGGAGCCGCGTCGCGAGGGGCGCGTCCACTTTGACATCGTCGGCGAGGATGAGCAGTTCGTACCGGTTCAGGTCGGAGCGGGTGTTGACGACGTCGAACTGGTGTTTCAACTGCATCAACATCCGCGTGCCGCCGTCAATCGCGCTGCCGGGCGCGTCGTGGTAGGCCGCGCCTTCCCGGAACAGACCAATCTGCGTGACGGCCTGCGCGCCATCCGTCCACGGTTCGCACTTCGCGGCGTGGTGATAGACGCCGCCGATGAGTTCGTACGTCGCCTTGTCGAGCACGCCGCGCGGATGAAGTTGGTCGCCGATGGAACACGCCGCGCCGTGGGCGAGCATCTGGCTGACCTCGTAATGCAGTGCCGCGTGAGGTTTGTAGCCGCCGAAATCGGCCCAGCTCTTGTGGAAGCGGGCGGTCATGCCCATCGTCGGCTTGCCGTAATTACGGGCCTGCCGGACGTTCTTCGGGAAGTAGAGATAGCCCCAGCCGCCGGTCGGGAGCGCCTCGATTTCCACCTGTGTCTGCCAGCGGTATTCCTCGTGAAGATTGGAATGTTGCCGGCCGTTGAAGAAGACCGTTGCGCCCGGGCTGGTGCGTTTAACCATCCGGTAAAAGCGGTCCATGTACTTCAGCGCGACTTGGTGGGAGTACGCGAGCCGGTCGGCTTCGGATTCCGGGTTCAGCCCGGCGCGTTCCATGCCGGCCAACGCCCACTTGCTGACGGTCGGCTGATCCCAGCACATGTCGAAGAAGACGCCGTCGACCGGCTTGAACTTCTTCAGGATCTCCGCGGTCTGCTCGGCGAGGAAGTCCTGGTACGGACTACTCATGTCGAGAATCTGCCAGCCGGGCTTGAAGACGCTGTCGCCCCATTTGACCTGGCCGGTGTTGGGGTTGACGCAGACCCAGTCCGGGTGGGTGTTGGCGGCGTACTCGTCGCACTGGACGCTGATGTAGATCGGCGCGCGGATGCCCTCGGCGTGGAGCGCGTCCACTTGGCCGCGGAGCAAATCGAGGTTCTTGGGCAGGCCGGGATGCCGCTCGGCGCGGTTGGTGTTGTAGTAGAGATGACCGTGGTGGCACTTGGCGAAGACGGTGACGCTGTTGACGTGGGCGCGCTTCATCGTGCGGGCAAAAGCCTTGGCGTCAAAGTCGGCGCCGACATCGGCGATGGCGGGGCCGGTATGGAAATCGAGATGGATCTGGCGTTGGCGAAGTTTCATTTCGGCGGTTTCTACCGGCGGTGCGTCGGCTTGCCAAGCCAAAAGCCGCCGTGCTACAAGCAGCCATGCTCAAGCAGCAGCAGACCATCAAACGGGAAGTGTCATTCAGCGGCACCGGCATCCATACCGGCCACAAGGTCACGATGACTTGGAAGCCCGCGCCGGTCGATCACGGCATCAAGTTTGTCCGGACCGACCTCGATGCGAAGACCGTAATCGAGCCGGTGATTGCGAACGTCGGTGATGTCACCCGGTGGACTACCATCGGCAAGGATGGCGCGGCGATCCACACCGTCGAACACGTCCTCGCCACGTTGACCGGCTACGGCATCGACAACGTCCTGATCGAGCTCAACGGCAACGAGCCGCCCATCGGCGACGGCAGTTCGCTCCCTTACGTGAAGATGGTCAAGGAAGCCGGCATCCAGCCGCAGGAAGGTAAACGCGAAATCTTCCAGCCCAAGGAAGCCGTCCACGTCGAGTTGGGCGAATCGCTCGCGATCGTTCTTCCGAGCGACCAGCTCCGGATCAGTTGCACCATTCACTACGGCAAACCTGGGCTCGATGCCCAGTTTCTCAGTCTCGCTGTGGATCCGGGGACTTTTGAAACTCAAATCGCGCCCGCCCGGACATTCGCGTTCTTTGAGGAACTGAATTACCTCATCGACAAGGGCCTCATCAAAGGCGGCAGCCTCGAAAACGCCGTCCTCATCCGCAACGAAACCATCCTCGCCACGTCGCCGCTGCGGTTTAAGGA